>CANHKJ010000074.1 GCA_947460915.1 Verrucomicrobiia bacterium | reverse complement strand
GGTCGGCCATGCACGCCAGCCTTGATCCTCGTAATTTTCGTAGCGAATATTGTAACTCGCAAATTTCAAATCAAGTGGTGCCGCAGCCAAGCGCGGTGCAAGCATGAATGAAAAATGAAGCAGGAGGAGAAGAACGAATCGGTGCATTGTCATAACCTAACGAAAAACGTTGAGCACGAAGTCCACGATCGGTTGCGGATCTTTCAAGCTGTGAGGATGATGCTTACCGCCGGGCTTGCGGATGACCTTGATCGCCCCACCCAGAGCGAGGTAGCGTTTTTCGACAATGTCGATATTTTCCGGCACGGGCACAACTTCATCGGCATCGCCTATGACGGCCAGAATCGGAGTTTTCGCCTTGGCGAGCGGGCTAAGATTGTCCACCGGATTGAGCTCATACTTGATCGCTTGCTCCTCGGTGAAACCATAGGCCTTCAGGCAGCGTTCCCAATCCACGGCAGAGCCTGGGCCTTTTCCCTTAGCTCCGGGCCAACTTTTGAAATCACACACAGGAGCATCCACATAGAGGCCTGCAGTTTTTTGAGGATTTCTTGCGGCCCAGTTGAAGGCAAACAAACCACCGCGGCTGAAGCCGAAAAGCACGCAGCGCTCGGACAAGGCGAAGCGCGCAGTGAGGTGGGCGTGAAAGTCATCCATCGCTTGCATGGCCACGGGGGCACCGTAGAGATTTTGCACATCGATGTAGGCAACATGATAACCCTTCGCCAACAAGGCGAGATCGGCTTGGGGCTCATGACCGAAAAATTCGGTACGCCAGACCCAAGGTGCATCGGTGGCTACTTGCTTCGGCTTGACCAAAAGCGCCGCTCTACCAGCCACCGTGAAATCAAGTTTTTCAAAGCCATTCCACTGCGATGTTCGCGGCGTGATGGCGGCTTTGTATTGCGTCATTAAGGCATCAGCTTCTTGCTGCGCTTGCTCTAACGGTTTTCCCGCAGGAACACCGGGACGCTTGTGTCCGGTCTTCGTAAGCCATGCGTGCTTGAGGATGTCGGCACGCTGTTGCAACAAGGCCTGAGATTTTTCATCGGGCGTCCATGGTTTGCCAGGCAGCTTGAGAATGGGCCACAGTTGCGGCAAAATCGATTGCGCCATAAAGCTATGACCAAGAGGGCCAGGATGAACACCATCAGCCGCAAAGACAAAAGCAGGTTCGCGTTGTTTCTGCGAAGCAATCGCACGGCGAAGATCTGGACGGATGTCAATGACAGACCAAGCAGGGTTGCGTTTTTGCAGCAAATAGGCCGCCTGATCATCGAGAACGGCGTCGTAGTTTTTCCCATCTTTTTCACGCTGATCAGCATAAAACAAGGGTGCGGTGACGAAGATCAAATGTGCGCCGCGAGCTTCGACGACGCGCTTGAGCTCGACGATACCTTTTTGGTATGCTAGTTGCCGTTCGCGATCTAGTGACATCTGAATGCCATCATTCATGCCGTAACAAGCGATGACTACAGTTGCTGGAAAAGCATCGAGAATGCGAGTGAGACGCTCCTGCAAGCATGGTCGCGGAAAGGCTCCACCCGCATGTCCCGGCTCGGATAGACCGGACACGGTCTCGCTGGAGAGTCCGAAGTTAACCATCTCAGCATCAGCAAAGCGAGGCGTCTCGCGCAAGGCAGACTCAACGAGCATCGCCCAACGTCCGCCGTAGGTGATGCTATCGCCGAGAAATGCGACTTTTTCTGCTGCATTCAGTACGCTGATAAAAACTAGAGTCGACAGCGTGAGGAAGATTTTCTTCATCCGAGACATACGTCAGCTTTGGCGCACTTTTCTCAAGAACGGAATCAATTCATCAACGCCAAAATCTGCGAGCACCTGTCCATGCCAGTCAAGTGTAGGCGCCTTGCTTTGACCTGAGAGATCGACCATTTGCTGCATCGCAGCGCGATTGCCACTGACAACGACGGTCTGATAGGGAATGCGATTGTCGTTGAGGTAGTCGATGACTTCATCACACCAAGGGCAGCCAGTTTTTACGTAAAGAATCGGTTGGGACATAATTGTTAGAATCAATGGTTAGCGCATCTGCTTGGATGCTAGTTCGAGGGTTTTGCGTTCCGTTTTGCTCAAGCTCTCGACACCTTGGGCGGAAATTTTTTCCAGAATGCGATCGACTTCACGACGCAACTGCGCTCGCTCGCGAGCCTCATCATAATCTTGATAGCGCTGAGTAGGCTTGTAGCCATCGCCATAATCAACGGGTCCACCCGTGGGAGTAGTTTTCCAAAAAGAAGCAAAAAAGCCTTTCAGAGCTTGGACGAAGCGATCCCACATAACACTCAATCGATCAATCTTACGGCATGTTTTTTCGACAACTTCAACACATCCCCTGCCGCGAGTGTCGGCACTGCATTCGGGTCCGTGAGCTTTTCACCATTGAGCTGCACAGAGCCAGTTGTGATGAATTGCTTACGCAACTCGCTGTTCGACTTCTCGATCGAAAATGCTGCGCTAAAGGCGTGGGCCGAGAGTGTCAGCACCGTGAGCTCGGCGGGCAGAGTGCTAATTGAAATTTCCGGCAAGTCCGCATCGGCGAGATTCTTTTTCGAGAATCGCAGATCCCAATCCTCACGCGCAGCGAGCGCGGCTGCTTCGTCGTGATAGCGGGCAGTAAGTTTCTGCGCGAGAGCTTTCTTGGCCTCCATCGGATGGGCATCTGGATCGCGTGCTTCGCCTAACAAAAGCAAATAGTAACGCTCCATGAGTGTGTCGGAAATGCTCATCAACTTGCCATACATTTCCTGCGGTGCATCGTTGACGCCAACATAGTTGCCATAAGACTTCGACATCTTCTTCACGCCATCGAGCCCCTCTAACAGAGGCATGAGCATCACCACCTGCTGTGGCTGGCCTTCTTCTTTTTGCAAATCACGACCAACGAGAATATTAAAAAGCTGGTCCGTGCCGCCGATCTCGACATCGCTGCGCACTTCGACAGAATCCCAACCTTGCATGATCGGGTATTGGAGCTCATGGAGGCGCACTTCTTGTCCATCATTGAGACGAGTTCGGAAATCCTCGCGCTGCAACATTTGCTGCAAAGTCACGCGACCATTGAGCTTGAGAACTTCTTCAAAAGTCATCTTGCGGAACCAATCGCCATTATATACGACCTCGGTTTTCGAGCGGTCGAGAATTTTGAATGCCTGCGCTGTGTAGGTTTCGGCATTGATCAAAACATCCTCGCGGGTGAGCGGAGGGCGCGTAGCTGAACGGCCTGTGGGATCACCAACGGTGGCGGTAAAGTCACCAATGATCAGAACGGCTTGGTGACCGAGAAGTTGAAATTGGCGGAGTTTTTCCAAAGCGACCGTGTGGCCAAAGTGAATGTCAGGCGCAGTGGGATCGACGCCTAACTTGACGCGCAAAGGGCGACCTAGGGCGAGCTTTTCTGCTAGTTCCTTTTCCGATAACACCTTAGCGGTGCCAGCGATGAGTTGTGCGAGTTGTTCAGAAGCCGAAAGCGACATGCGCGGGAGCGTAGTGCGTGAAACTACCGCTGGCAAGGCGCAAGTCAGGGATAATGAGGGAATCAAAAATCGAGGTAGATCTCCGTGCGACGATTGGCGCGGCGCCCATCGGGATCGTCTTGTCCTTCGGCATTGACGTTGGGCCGGCGTGGCTCGGAAAGCCCTTTGGCCGCGGTTACGATTTGCGCGGGATTGACACCAGCGGTGATCAAATTTTCCTTCACGGCTTCGGCGCGTTTGGCGGACAAGCTTTGATTGTAGTCGGCCGAACCTAAAGCATCCGTATGACCCGACAGGTGAATTTTTTTCTTATTGTCAGTCTTAAGAATCATGGCAACAATCGCTAATTGACGCTCGGTGCGGGGTGTAATTTCTTCCGCATCAAAGTCGAAGTATAGCACCAATGTATCTCCACCTGCGGGATTCTTGATCAGCGGAGTGTAGTAGACATCGCCACCCGCGACACGATTGGCATAGTCGGAAAGCAATTGATCAAGATTCAGCTCATCAATCACCCAGTTCGGGTGCTCAGAAGATTTTTTAAGCGTAATCGCAAATTGTGCAGCTTGTGTTCCGTCAGAGGCTTCGACGTTAGCAAGAAACGAAGCGACAGTTTCTTTCTGGATGACCGAACGTAGGGGTTTCTCTTCTCGCAGTTTGTAATTCCCTTCTTCAAACAGAATGCACAAACCTGCGAGGGTGGCATCAGAGACTTTTTCTGGATTCACAAACTCTTTGGCGAGAGCGAAATTTTGATTGAGAGCAGCGAGCAAGAAAGCATCAGAAATGCCTAAGGAATCCACAATCAAAGCGCGAGCAATGGCCTCGCCTTCGCTGGGGGGAAGTGTGAGCTTTTCCACACTCCAAAGGTTGTTTTTCTTCATCAAATCGAAGTAAATGCGATCACGCCCCGCCTCGCGATCGGCCAATTCCAGGGAATAGCGGGCGCGTTTGTTGACTTCGATTTCACCGACCTCACGCACGGGATTGGGTAAACGCAGTTTGAGTTGCCCTTGGCCACTGAGTTTTTTCAAGCGCTCTAACATCTCTGATGTGAGCGCTTGCTTGCCGATGAGTTTTTCCGCAGTGGCATAGTCTTGATTGGCCAAAGCGTTGCCAATCGCGGTCACCAGATCAAGAGGATCATCTTGCGCCGGCTGCACGGGTGAAACGCCTGTGGTTTTGAGTGACTCCTCAGCCTCCTGCATCGGATCTTTTTTCGGCTCTGCTTTGTTTTCGACCACGAGCGGAGCGGGAGCATTGCTGTTTTGTGTGGTGATACGTTTTTGGCGCTTGGAGCACTCGAGCATGACGAGCGAGGAGCTCAAGACGAGCAGTACAACAAAAAGAAAGAAGATCAGCGGAGCCTTCGACTTCGGTTTCGGATCTTTCCAGGAACCCGCTGAGGCTGCGGCCCGATGGCTCTGTGCAGTAGATTCTGATTTGATTGATGATGAATAATCGGAGTCGGCCATGATTGATCGTAGTTCAGGTGTTATTCCTCTTCGAGTAAGGATTCAGTCCATTGCTCGACGTCCTCGGCATCTTCGAGATATTCTTTCAGTTGGCGAACGAGATCTTGTTGGCCAGCTTTTAGTGCAGCAGATCCCATTTCCTTAAGCTTGACGAGGTATGCATCACGGATGCGTCCGCAACGCAGCAGGAATGCGGCATCGATTTCCTTTTGCTTGGTAAAGTTGTAGGTGTGGAATTTGACAATGTCTGGGTTCATTTCCGGAGCATCTCCATCGTCATAATTCTCCTCGACTGCTGCGGTAATTTCTTCTGCGGGTGGCACGCGATCACCTTTGCAAGTCGTCATGATGATTTGCACGGGCATTTTCCATTGCACCTGAATCAGTGGTTTAAGTTGACCGAGCCAGACCTCGAGATCCCATTTAAAATCCTTCATATTGGCTGCCAAATTCGCATTGCGCTCCTTATCAGCAGCGACGACGAGTTCTCGGGCCTTGGTGATCAATCCAGCAACATCGGGAGCGCCAGTATCAATGGTAGCTTGGTCGGCGGACTGGGTCTTCGCATCCTTGCTCCACTCAAGTAACACGCCATCAGCTTCTTCCTCGGGAGACAAATTGAGCCAACCTTTACCGGGGCGATAGACCATGGCGGAGGCGGCCTCATCGTCGTCCAGATTCTTGGAAGCCCAATCCGCATAAGTCCATGGTTCCTTGGTGGCCCATGTCCAGACGCCACCAATCTTTTCGCCTGCCAACCAAATGCCAGCCTCTGCTTCCAGATTTTGCAAGTGATCCTTGACCCAGTAGTTTTCCTCCTTAGTGCTAAGTGCTGCGATGTGCGCGCCAGAGCGAGCGGCGAATTCAGCAGCTTCCAGGCGAGTCATTTTCCGAACGATTGGCAAAAAGTGTCGGCTATCCTGAACCATCGTGCCAGGAGGATAGATGGGTTGATCCGTAACTAAGGATTTTTTCGTGTTTTGGAGAATCGCAGCGAGCGAAGAAGGATTCGAGCCATCACGATGCCATGCCATGACGAACGGCAGCTTACGATGTCCCTCTGCTGCTTTGACGTTACCAAGATAGGAGAGTGTGGCAAAAGAACCAATACCTGGCGGCGTTTTCTCAAAACTCCACGCCGTGCCATCGAGCAAGGTCCACTGATCGCGGCCAGTCAATCCCGCGCCAAGCCAAATGGTTTCGCTGTTTTGCAACATGGATCCTAGCAGAGTGAGTGAATCGTCACTTTGAGGAAGAGCAATGTGCGCGCCGTGATCTTCCGCAAATTCGAGCGCTTGGTCCCAAGTCATTTCTTGTGTAACGAGGAAAAAATCCAGCTCTCCACGACGTTTGACACCCACAGGCATTTCGGCACGTTCCCCCTTGGATAGTGCGTATTGCAATCTTTCGAGCGACTCCATCGGAGTCTCAACCTTCGGCGGAGTAGGGACCATTTTCTCAGGAATTCCATTGCTAGCAATGGAATTATCTCCCGCGACAACCTTAGGCTGATCAGGAATTTTCATTGCCTGTTCAGCTTCGCTACGGCGACGCATTTCCTCTTCTTTGATCTTGAGATTATGCTCATGCTCCCTCTTCGCGACCGTATCTTTGTGAATCTCCAATTTTTGGTAAACAAATACCAAAACGACGAGCAGAGCGGCAATGATGAGCATGTTACGCACCAATGGCCAATTGGAGTTCGTCGAAGGAAGATCAAGCGGCGGAAGAACATTATCGTCATCTGCTTCATCATCTGATGAAATTGTGAGATTTCTTGGCGGTGTTGCCAGAGTCGATGGAGAACTTTCGGGAGCAGCTGCGGTAACGACCACGGGCTTTTGCACCACGACGGCTTTTTGCATCGGGGCTGCTTTGGGCATTTTCCCTGGCAGAGGTCGCGACGAAGGAGCTAGATTGCGAGCAGCTTTACCTGGGGATGACTTTAAAGCCTCGCGGATCGCATTGGCCATGGAGTCAGCATCCGGATAGCGCATGACCGGATTCGGATGAGTAGCACGTTGAATGACGAGGTCAAAATCTGAACCGCAATTGCAAAGCGAGGAAGGCAGCACATTGGGCTCAGGCTTGACGGCCGTCAGTAATTCATGAAGCATGACCCCGACAGCAAAGAGATCGGAACGGCGGTCAGCGCGTTCGGGATGCGACAAAACCTCCGGAGCAGAATAGCCCGGGGTGCCCATAACGATGCCCTCGTGCTTGACTCCGATCGCTTGAGCGAGCCCGAAGTCACCAATCTTAGGAATGGCCTTGGTGGTGAGCAATATATTCGCGGGCTTGATGTCGCGGTGAATGATGCCATTTTCGTGAGCATGACTGAGGCCCTCGCAGATGCCGATGATGATGCGGCTTGCTTCATCCCGATCAATCTGTGTGTTCCACGCCGAGTGATACAAGGACTTGCCTGGCACGTATTCCATGGCGATGTAAAGCATTCCATCAACATCTCCCGAATCATAAATTGCAATCAAATTCGGATGATTGAGCCGCGCCATCGCTCGTGCTTCAGTCTGAAATGATACGCGGAACTCAGGATCAGCGCTGAGCTCACGGGGCAGAATTTTTACCGCAACTTCTCGATCCAGCGAGATTTGTTTGGCACGGTAAACGGCTCCCATGCCACCTTGGGCAATGAAATCGATAAAAAGATATGCTGGGAGCTGCTCGTTAAGCGTCTCCAAGGAGGGCGGGGTAAATGGTGTAAGTTCCACTGTGTGTTGAGGTTACGGGTTACGTAGCAAGATTCTTTCCAAAGTGCGCTGAAATTCAAGCTCAGAGCAGAAAAAAAAGCAACCCTTTAAAATGAACTGGCAGCAAATCTTTACCAATGCTATGCTCCGGCGTGACCGAGACCGCATCTTCACCGTTCAGCATCACGACTTTGCTGCTCTTAGCCATTTTTGCCGTGGCTTTAGGAATTTTTCTCATCGGCTGTGTCGTACAGTCACTTAAGCGTCCATCGCGCCAAGCTCAAGCAACCATGCTCCCACAAAAGCAGACTCCACAGCCCTTGCTAACAACTTCTGAGCCGATTGAATCGACTGAAATCACTGAGCCGCCCCCGATATCGTCGGATTTCCCGATTTATCAAGCGCCCCAAACTGCCTTCACCCATCCGACACCTCCACCGCTGCCGGGAACGACGCGCTGGGGGATTTTTTGCGACTGGTGTCGCCCCATCGATCTGGCAGGTCTCGCTCTGGTATTTTTGATTTTCTCGGGCTTTGGGCTATCAAGCTCAATGGTTGATTCCTCGGGCGCGTCGCCAACGCTCAGTGCAGACATTTTGATCTCGAATATTCTCATTTTCACGTTTCTCGTTTTGATGGTCGTCATGATCGTCTGGTGGCGCATCAAGCCAGTTCAGTGGCTTGGTTTGCGCTGGAAACAATGGTATCACGTTTTTTGGATTGGACCGTCCACCGTCCTGGGCATGTGGATCGTGCTCGCGATACTTCAAGTTTCTGGCTACGTGAAATTTATGGAAAGCATCTCGGGCGGAAACAGCACACAAGATGCCGTAAAGCTGCTGCGCGAGAGCACAGACAATCTCGCAGTCGGCCTGATGGCCTTTTCCGCTGCAATTGTGGCCCCGATTGCCGAAGAAGTCATTTTCCGTGGTTACCTCTACCCCGTGGCAAAAAAATTCAGCGGTATCGGGATCGGCATGCTTTTTTCATCCCTCGTCTTTGCCGCAGGCCATGGCAATGTTCCCCTCATGCTTCCGCTTTTTTTGCTCGGCATGATCATGGCCTATTCCTACGAAAAGACTGGCTCCATCCTAGCACCCATTAGCATTCATTTCTGCTTCAATTCCGCCACCGTGCTGATGCAACTGGCGGCTCGATCAGGACTCATTGATCTCCCCGAAACCGCATGAGCCTGAAAGTCAAAGACATTAGCGAAGATGCTTTAATCCAACGTTTGTTGGGAAAAATACCGCTCGTTCCTTCTGCGCTCAACACTGGTCCTGGCGACGATTGCGCCGTGGCCCCACTTGATGACGACCACTGGCAATTGCTCAAAACGGATGCGATTGTGGAAAGCGTGCATTTTTTTCCCACCGATGACGCAAGGCGAATTGGCTGGAAAGCCATCGCCCGTGTCGTCAGCGACTTCGCCGCCATGGGTGGTCGCCCGCAATGGTTTTTGGTCACCTTGGGCATCCCGAAATCTTACTCGGTGGAAAAGCTCGAAGAACTTTACATAGGAATGGGTGCATGTCTGCAAACCTACGGAGGCACGCTCTGCGGCGGGGAAACCACCAGCATTCCCGATGGTGGTTCACTCATGATCTCCGTCGCCGCCACGGGATGCGTGAAAAAATCCCAACTGACCCTGCGCTCGACCGCTAGACAGGGCGATGAGATTTTCGTCACAGGTCGGCTCGGCGGTTCAATCGCGGGTCGGCATCTCGATATCACACCGCGACTGCATGAGGCCGACTGGCTCACAAGTCAAAATTTTCCCAGCGCCATGATGGACTTATCCGATGGATTAGCCAAAGACCTACCACGCCTCGCTGCGGCATCTGGACTAGGCTACCAACTGGATTTCAGCAACTTACCCTGTCACCCAGGTTGCACTACTACGCAAGCTCTCAACGATGGCGAAGATTATGAGCTTCTTTTTACTGTCAATCCAGATCGTATCTCCCAACTCAAGCAACAATGGTGTCTCGCATTTCCCGATACTCCCATCACGCGCGTGGGCACCATCGTTCGAATTGACGAGAGCATGCAAGTCAAAGGTGGGTGGGATCACTTCGCCGCAGAGCGCTGAAATTTTTTCCTGATTGCCCGAACGCAAACTTGCCAAACGAGCATCAATCAGCAAATCTACCCGCGCCCGCGTTGCAAGCCCAATACACAACCACTAACAGGATCTCATCTCGCGCCAACAATACCTCGTCGATACCCTTCATCCCGCTGGATTCCTCTAAATGCCCGACACCTCAACACAACCATCTTCCTCCCCCTCTTCCGCCCTTGTAGCGGATGCAACATCGGCACAGAAAAAATCCGCCATCCAAGGAGGAACGAAGGAAAAAATCATCGGCACACTCGTCGGCTACCTCATCCAACTTCTCTCGCGCACCCTGCGCATCCGCTTCGAACGCCCCGAGTCATTTGATGCGCTCGATAGCTCAGTGATCCTCATTTTTTGGCACGGCCAAATCATCCCCGCCACTGCCGCTTGGATTCATTGCTGCCCTCGCCCCATGCCGCTTGTCGCTTTGACCAGTGCCAGCAAAGATGGAGCCATCATCGAGCATACCATGAGCACCTTTGATGTGCAATCCGTGCGCGGCTCATCCTCACGTCGCGGCACCGCGGCACTCATCGAACTGAAAAAAACGCTCGATGCCGGCAAGGACATTTGCATCACCCCTGATGGCCCGCGCGGCCCACATCGCATCCTTCAGCTCGGCCCCCTCAAGCTCGCCCAGCTCACCGGCGTCCCCATTCTCCCCCTCCGCGTGCATTGCTCTTCTTCGTGGAAACTCAAAACCTGGGATAACTTCGAGATCCCCAAACCTTTTTCCACGCTCTACCTTTCCATCGATACCCCCTACTTCATCCCTCGCAAATGCAGCGAGGAGGAAATGGAAACCCTGCGCACCCAAATCGAAGCCAACTTATCCATCCCCTCATCATCAGTTCAACCATCATAGCCCCATTTTTCATTTTCTAAAATCCGTTTCATCCGTAAAATCCGTCGTCAAAAGCTTTCAAAAATCAGCGCCATCTGCGAAATCTGTGGTTTCCCGATTTTTTTCAGCGAAGACGCCCCATCACAAATACCAATCAGAATACAACACACCATGAATCTCATCGACGGAAAAGCCGTAGCCGCCACTGTTCTTGCCGAATGCCGCCAAGAAGTTCACGCCCTCACCGCCCAAGGCATTCAGCCTGGCCTCGCTGTTGTCCTCGTAGGCGAAGATCCAGCCTCCCAAGTTTACGTCGGCTCCAAAGTCAAAACCTGCGGTGATCTCGGCATTTTCTCCCAAAAAATTGTCCTCCCCGCCAGCACCAGCCAAGAGGAACTCATGCAAGTCGTGCGCGATCTCAACAACGATCCCGCTATCCACGGCATCCTCGTCCAGAGCCCACCGCCGAAGCACATCGACGAAGAAGAAATCATCCGCACCATCGATCCCCGCAAAGACGTCGATGGCTTCCATCCACAAAACGTCGCGAAATTGGCACTCGAAGATCCC
>CANHKJ010000073.1 GCA_947460915.1 Verrucomicrobiia bacterium | reverse complement strand
TTCGCTACGGGTATGATCGTGATGGGGTTTGGCATCGGTGCCTTGTTTATGAGCAAGGTGTTCGCTCCGGTAGCGATGGGTCTTGCTAAAAATAATGTGGCCGCCGCGTTTCTCATCATTGCTGTTGTCTATGGTGTTATCATGACGATGGCATGTCATTTTATTTACAGCCCTCATGCTGCTATTGCTAAGAAACACCAGCAGACCATTGCCGATACTTATCAGCATTTGCCTAATGTGCGCATACGCTTGTGGTTGATTTGTTTCAGCTACAGTTTGGCTGGTTTGGGCATTATCAGCCAGTTGTCACGGATGATGCAGGATGTCTCAAAAGCTGCTGAGCCAGGGCTGAGTCCGGAAGTCCTCGCCGCTGCAGGCGCCACCTTGATCGCCATCGCATCCTTGGGGAATAGCATCGGGCGTTTGATCTGGGCTTGGCTCTCGGATCATTTTGGCAGGGTCAATATTTTCATCGCCTTGCTTGGTACGGCCAGCATCATTTACCTCGTCCTACCTCACGCCATTTCTCCCCTGATCTACAGTATTTTGATCTGCTACGTGATCGCGTCTTATGGCGGTGGCTTCGGCACAATCCCTTCTTTGATTAGTGATCTTTATGGATCGAAGCGGATGTCTTCCTTGCATGGTCTTGCGCTCACAGGCTGGGCCACGGCTGGGCTGATTGCACCTCCGTTCTTTGGTTTTCTCTACGATAAAGTTCCCGCCAAGGCTGCGATGTATGCTTATTACATCTGCGCTGGATCTTTGTTTGCTTCAGTGATTTTGGTGTTTTCCTTGAGGAAGCTCCATCAACATTGCACCACTCCTGTGGAAGGTGATAAATAGTTTGCTGTGCCGTCTGCGATCGGTCTGATTCTCGTAAGCCCCGTAGGTTTCCTCGGCAAAGAAGCCAACTCCGAAGCCAAGTTTGACGAACTCTCTGTTCGCTCCCACACGGGCCTCGGCGCCGAAAAAGCCAGCAGTCATTGACGGACGGGAAGTTGAATTTTTTTGCGATCCTGTGAGGGATTCTGTTTCACAATAGTGTCACCATCGATCTCGTGGATGGAAGCTTGTGTTTTTCGTGAATCCGCTGTTTATTGACCGGCGGATGACCGAAGAAATTGATCGTGGAGAGAGCAAGCCTGCATGGGGCTCATTTTGGGCATTGATCGCGATGCAGGTGCAGAACTCCTTCACGGTTAGTATTATCAAGTTTTTGTTGATTCCACTGGGTGCATGGTTGGTTTTGCAAAAACAAGGGGGGCAACTGGCGGCTCACGCGGAGCACGTTGTGAGCTTGTTGCTGGTGCTGCCATATTTGCTGTTTTCGCCAACAGCAGGTTGGATCGGTGATCGATTTCCGAAAAGTTGGGTGATTAAAACGGCGGCGATTGTGCAGTGGGGGATCGTTCTCTTGCTCATGACCTCCATTATTTTGCGATCCCTGGAGTTGGGCTTTGTAAGCTTTTTCCTTTATTCTTTGCAATGTTGTTTGCTGAGCCCCGCCAAGCTTGGGGTGGTGAAAGAATTGGTAGGGTCAAAGCGCTTGGCTTTTGCGACGGGAGTGGTTGAGGGCACGGTGATTCTCGCCATTCTTGCTGGTCAGATCGCAGGAGGCATTTGGTTCGATCACAATTTGCATGCATCGCACGATGGTTGGACTTCGGCGTTGCAAGCATTGTATTGGATTGCTGCGATCTCGCTTGTGGGAGCCATGGTGGCGCAGCTCATTCACAAGACACGCTCGCAAAGTAGTGCACCGTTTCGCAAGGAACTGATGGTTTCTCACATCAAGGATTCAGTTATTGTATGGCGTGACAAAGAGTTGAGAATCGCAGCAATCGGCACAGCATTTTTCTGGGGCTTTGCGGGTTTTGTCAATTTGGTGGTGATCGAGATCGCTAAGCAATCCCACACGGTTGAGATAGGCACAGCAATTTCCAAATTGATGTTTTTCGCTAGTCTTGGTATCGCAGGAGGCAGTATTTTTGCGGGCTTGCTAAGTAAACGAGGCATCGAGTGGTCTCTAGCACCCATTGGTCTTTTTCTGATGAGTGCAGGTTTGTTCGTGCTTAGTTCGCTCGAAACGACGAGTCATTTTCTGCCTTGGTTCTTGTGCTTATCGGGTGCCGGTGCGGCGATGTTTTTGGTGCCTGTGAATACATTTGTGCAGGATCATCCGCCAGCAGAAAAGCGCGGTACGGTGATTTCTGTGTCGAACTTTTTCAACAACATTGGCGGCATTACAGCGGTTCTGATTCAGCTCGCGATGGTGTTGCTTCATCTCAAGGTTCAGTGGCAATTTTTGATTTTAGCTTGTTTTACAATGGTGATTGCTCTGCTGGCGGCAAAAAAATGGCTGCCCGAGTTGTTACGAGTGTTGGTTTTGCCTGTGATCCGATTGGTGTACAAAATCCGCGTAGTCGGGCGCGAACATGTGCCAGAAAGTGGCGGAGTTTTGTTGTTGCCGAATCATGTGACGTGGGCCGATTCGTTTTTTCTCTCTGCGGCTTGTCATCGTCCGATTCGATTTGTGATGTATGATGGCTTTATGACGGCAAAAGGAGTGGGGTGGTTTGCACGATTGTTTGACACGGTGCCGATTTCCTCGACGAAGGCCAAAGATGCGATTCGTGTAGTTGCAGAAGCTTTGAATGAAGGGCATGTGGTATGTTTGTTTGCAGAAGGCGAATTGACGCGAACGGGCTGCTTGCAAGAAATCAAGCGCGGCTTTGAATTGATGGTGCGCAAGGCGGGAGCTCCCGTGGTGCCCGTGTGGATGGATGGCGCATGGGGATCGATTTTCTCCTTTGAACGCGGAAAATTTTTCAAGAAAATGCCGTATCGCTTGCCTTATCCGATGACCTTGGTCTTTGAACCAGCGATGTTGGCAAGCGAGGCGAATGCGGAATCGGTGCGCGCAGCCATGTTGCATGCAAGCTCTGAAGCCTTGCGGGTGCGAGCCGAGGCCACAGGTTTGTTGAAAAAAGCACAACCTGGTCAGTGGGTGAATGGCTTGCAACTCGGTCAAGTCAATGCGTTGCAGCGCGGACAGGAATTTGCGATGTGGTCGGGTGATGCGATGCAAAATGATCTAACCTCAATCGGTAAGTCATTTGCGAACTTGTTTTCTTGTAAAGTATTGCATGAGGAATCGGAACTGATTTCTTCAGCGGTGCGCGTGGGTGGTCGTGCAACGCATGAGCGCCTTTGCTCGGCAGGTGACAAAGCAGTGGCTGGCGTGTTTTATGATTTTTCTAACGAATTGTTAGATGGCTTGCCTGCACAGATTTTGCATTGTCGCTGCTTGGTGCGTGATGGAGTAGTGCTTGCGATGTCGATGCCTGATCCTCCTCGCGGCGCAGCAACCAGCCCTGAACAATTGGGCTCGCGACAAGGGACTGTGGGACGTTTGATTCCCGGATTTTCCTACAAACAGGAAAATAATGGCTTGCGCATTACGGGGCCGGCGATGGCTGGTGATGGTGGGATTTTTCTGCCGCACGCAAGCATGGATGAATTGGGTTTTGTTACAATCGAATCATCATTCTCGTAGATCATGAAAGCAAATACCGCCATTGTGTTAGGTTCGGGGCTAGGTTCACTGGCGGACGAAGTTCGAGTCGAGAAATCCATAGGATTTGCCGAAGCGGGGCTGCCTGTATCTCATGTGGCGGGTCATGCGGGACGATTTTTGTTAGGTGATTTTGCAGGGCAACCCTTGTGGGTGATGCAAGGACGTGTGCATTTGTATGAAGGTCACAGTGCACACGCGGCGACAGCAGGAGTGCGTTGGTTGGCTGAACAAGGTGTGAAGCGGATCATCTTGACCAATGCCGCGGGCACCTTGCACCCAGATCATCCGCCAGGGCATTGGATGATGTTGAATGATCATTTGAATTTGACAGGCACCTCGCCATTGGAAGGTGGTCCGAATTTTTTTGACATGTCGGAAGTCTATTCTAGTGACTGGCGCAAGCAAGTGTGCACTAAGGCAGTCGAATTGGGCATTCCTTTGCATGAAGGGGTGTATGCGGGGCTTCGTGGTCCGCAATATGAAACACCCGCCGAAATTCGGATGCTGCGGCTGATGGGTGCCGACGCTGTAGGCATGAGCACCGTGCTGGAAGCGATTCAAGCCAAAGCGCTAGGCATGGAAGTTTTAGGGTTTTCTTGCCTGACCAATTGGGCCGCGGGTATGTCGAACGATGGTCTTGATCATGCCGAAGTTCTCGAAACAGGAAAATCGGCAGCGGCACAAATGCTGCGTTTGTTGGCGGCGACCTTGGCAGGATAGCGGTTGTATTATTGCTATGGAGAGTCGATTTAGCGATTCCATGGTAAATCGTGAGTGCATTACATGAAATAGTGCGTCAGAATTTCGAGAAATCCGACGTAATTCAATGCCCGTGAAAAAACTCATCAAAATCAAAGGCCTGCGCTGGTGGATTGTCACCCTAGTCTTTCTTGCTGCTGTCCTGAACTACGTCGATCGGCAAACGCTGTCTGCGCTCGCCCCAACGATCCAAGCCGATCTCGGTCTAGATGACCGCGAATACGCGAACCTTATTAGTATTTTTCTCATCGCCTACACCATAGCCTACTTAATTGCCGGCAAACTCGTTGACCGCCTTGGCACGCGAAAGAGTACCCTGCTCTTCGTCGTTTGGTGGTCTATGTCTAACGTCGTCACCGCATGGGCACAGGGAATGAAGTCGATGAGTGGTATGCGTTTTTCGTTAGGTCTCGGTGAAGCCGGCATTTGGCCCGCAGCTTCTAAAATCGTTTCCGAATGGTTTCCCTCCCGCGAAAGAGCTTTAGCCATAGGCTTCTACACCATGGGTGCCACCATTGGTGCCACGCTGGCACCTTACATCGTCATCCCGCTCGCTGAGTATGATTATGCAAGTCACTTGCCGTGGGTGAACTCGCTTTTCGGCCACGGTACCGGATGGCGCATGGCGTTTCTTGTGACGGGGCTTGCAGGATTTGTGTGGGTCATCCCGTGGCTATTGCTTTACCGCAAACCTCAAGACAGCAAGTTCATTTCAGCTCAGGAACTCGCGCACATCGAAGATGGCGGCAAGGACAGTGCCGAGGCTAACGACCCTGCGTGGACATGGGGACAGGTGCTGCGTTTCAAACCACTGTGGCTCCTCCTCATCGGTCGCCTGCTCACCGATCCCGTATGGTATTTCTATCAATTTTGGTTCGCAAAATACCTCAACACCGGTCGCGGTCTGGATCAATCCCAGCTAACCATCACCTGGATCGTCTATGCCGCCGCAGGTGTCGGCTCGCTAGCGGGGGGCTGGTTCTCTGGTTTGCTCATCAAGCGTGGCATGTCACCAGTGAATGCCCGCCTCGTCGTCATGTTTAGTTGCGCTTGCCTCATGCCTCTTTCGCCGCTCATCTCCAGCGTCACCGGGCTCTCGATGGCTATGACGATTACTGCCGTTACGGTGTTTGCCGCACTCTCATGGCTCATCAACATCAGCGCTCTGATTGTGGATGTTTCACCCAAGCACTCACTGGGCACGATATTTAGCGTCGTCGCAGCGGGCAGCACCATCGGCGGCATTATCATGAACATGATCGTCGCCACCATGGTTTCCGGACCATCCACTAAGCCGCTCGGGTTTCTCGATCAAGGCTTCAAGACCCTCATGGGACCACTCCTGGAAATGGTCAGTGGAAAAGGCTACGGGCCATGGTTTATTGCGATGGCCTTCCTTCACCCCATTTGTCTCGTATTCCTGTGGCTTGGCGGCATCAACCGCAAACAAGCACAACTCTCATAATTTTAGCTTTTCCATTTTTCAGCATTCACCCAATCTATGATCACCGCACCACACGAAGCATCACGCTCACTCCATAAAGAAACACTCCACGCAGACCTTGTCATCGTCGGCGGCGGCCTTGCTGGTACGTGCTGCGCCATCACCGCCGCGCGTCAAGGCCTCTCCACGGTGCTCGTGCAAGATCGTCCGGTGCTGGGCGGCAATGCCTCAAGCGAAGTGCGTTTGTGGGTGCTGGGTGCTACGTCACACCTCGGCAACAACAATCGTTGGTCGCGCGAGGGCGGCGTGATGAATGAAATCATGGAGGAAAATTTGTATCGGAATCGTCAAGGCAACGCGATGATCTATGATACGATTTTGTTAGAAAAATGCATGGTCGAACCGAACTTGACCTTGCTCTTGAATACCGCAGTGCATGAAGTCGAAAAATCGGATGATGCAACGATCTCTGCGGTTCACGCCTTTTGCTCGCAAAATTCGACGCAGTATGAATTGCGCGCGCCGTATTTCTGTGATGCCTCTGGCGACGGGATCGTCGGATTTCTCTCAGGTGCTGCATTTCGTATGGGCGCTGAGAGCAAAGAGGAGTTCGGCGAACTCTTTGCGCCCGATGCCGCATACGGTCAGATGTTAGGGCACTCGATGTATTTCTACTCGAAAGATGTTGGCGTGCCAGTTAAATACAAGGCTCCGTCGTGGGCGCTCAAGGATATCACAAAAATCCCGCGCTACCGCCAATTTAATACCAACATGCAGGGCTGCAATTTTTGGTGGCTGGAGTATGGCGGCCGTCTCGATACGATCCATCAGACGGAAGAAATCAAATGGGAACTTTGGAAGGTGATCTATGGCGTCTGGGATTACTTCAAGAATTCGGGGAAATTTCCTGAAGCGGAAACGATGCAACTGGAATGGGTAGGCACAATTCCCGGCAAGCGCGAGAGTCGGCGTTTTGAAGGTGATTACATGATTCGTCAACAAGACCTTGTAAGTCAGACACATTTTCCCGACGTCGTTGCGCATGGTGGTTGGGCTGTTGATTTGCACCCCGCCGATGGCTTGTATTCTGAGCTGCCAGGATGCACGCAGTGGCATTCGAAAGGCGTGTATGGCATTCCTTATCGCTGCTATTATAGCAGAAACATCAACAATTTATTCCTTGCGGGCCGGATCATCAGTGCTACTCACGTGGCATTTGGCTCGACGCGGGTGATGGCGACTTGTGGTGCTGGTGGACAAGCTGTAGCCATTGCTGCTGCGCAATGTCGGGAGAAATCACTGATGCCGCGCGATTTGATGGATGAAGCACAAATGAAGGAACTACAGACGCGATTGCAGCGCGCTGGGCAGTATCTGCCTGGATGCGTGATTGACGATCTGCAGGATCTAGTGCCGCAAGCAACTGCCACGGCAAGCTCAGCTCTCGCATTGTCTCAGCTGGCACCCAACGATGAGTGGTTGGAGCTCGATGCATCATGGGCGATGTTGCTGCCGCTCGCTGCTGGTCCGTGTCCGGAATTTTCGTTAGAGATCGATGCCGCGGCATCAGGCTCCTTGGCAGTCGAGTTACGGATCTCGGAGAAACTTGAAAACTTTACTCCTGAGGTGCAGTTGGCGCAGCAAGATGTTGGCGTTAGCGCGGGCCGTTCTACACTGCGCATACAGTTTGACCAAGCCATCAATGAGGCCTGTTATTACTTCCTGATCTTCAGAGAGACGCCTGGTGTGAAAGTGCGACTGAGCGATCAAAGGATCAGCGGCATTGTCTCTGCATCGACAGCATTTAACAAAGCGGTGGCGAAATCGAGCGTGCAAAGTCCACCCGATGGCATCGGCATTGATCGATTTGAGTTTTGGCTCCCCAAACGCCGGCCTGCTGGAAAAAATTTGGCTCTCGGCCTTAACCCAGCGCTTTCTGTTTTCGGGCCCGAGCAAGTGCAACAAGACCATGCGCGCCCCACGGCTACCAGTCGTGCTTGGATCGCAGACATTGCTGATGCGCAACCTGCCCTTACCTTGACTTGGTCTTCACCCGTTACGATCGGGCGTGTGATCATCGAGGCAGACCCTGATTGGGATCATCCGATGGAATCCGTATTGATGACACATCCCGAAGAAGTAGCTCCATTTATGTTGGAGAAGTGGGATTTGTTAGATGATGGTGGAACAGTAATTGCCTCGCACCAAGATTATCACTCAGCGCACACAGAGATTGTTTTACCCGAGCCTCGCATACTTTCATCGCTCACGATCCGTGTGCACTCGACGCATGGTTGCCCCGCAGCAATCTTCCGTGTTCGAGCCTACTCTTGTTAATCCAAAAAGCCTATGAATACCCAATCCCTATTGATGATCGCATTGCTGGCCAGTTGCCTTTCGCTTAATGCGGAAATTGCCCCGGTGCAAGTTCGCTCCGCCACAGCGAATTCTGAAATGAAGCAATACCCTGCATCCTTGGCAATCGATGGAAAAATCTCCGATGCCTCGCGCTGGGTCAGCGAGCGTTCGGCTGAGACGCCTTGGCTAGAACTCAAGCTCGACACAAAGCAAAAGCTCGCAGGCATTCATTTTTATAGCGGCTATGGTAACAAAGATGCTGTCAGTGGTCTCACAGTGCAGTTCATGGTGGGCAAAACATGGGCAACGATTCCCTCCGCCGTGATCACCAACAATCAAAGCACTAGCTTATCGATTCCGTTTGATGCAACTGTCTCGGTGGACACAGATCGTCTGCGCATTTTGATCGATTCGACAAAAGACCAAATGGCTCGCGTTAAGGAAATTGTCGTGTGGCCAGCAGGAAAAGGAAATATCCCAGCAATCAAAGAAACAGCGTCCAATGGCATCGCTAAAAGTGTGCCGAAAGTGCCATTGATCTATCTGAATCAAAGCGGTTTCAACATTGGCAAGCCGAAGCGGTTTTCGGCGCCGACGCTTGCGGACGGCACGCCCTTTCAAGTGCGTGCCGCGAGTGGAGGTGCTGCACTGTTTGAAGGGAAGATCCAGTCGGGAATTGGTGATTTTACGCCATTTGATAATCTAACAGAAATCGAGTATGTGGTCCAGGCGACAGAGCACGTATCGGTGCCATTCCGCATTGGTCACTATTGGTTGGAGCGTGTGAGCTATCAAAATGCCGTGAATTTCATGATCGATAGCAGGCATTATGTTGGCAATGATCGCAACAAATGTGGTGGCTCTTTTGGTTGGCGCGATGATCATCACTTTGGTTGGGAGCTTCATACCTTGGTTCCGCAGTATTTGTCCAACCCTAGTGCATACGAACGCATGCCTTCTCAGGTGAAGTATGAAAAACCAAGCGACCCGAAATTGTGGGGAGCGTTGGAGCCCTACAAAGAGGAAGCGCCTGACATTGTGAAGCTGATTCATTGGGGTGCGGATGTCATCGTCACGCAAAAGCTCGGACACGAGTTGCTCAAATCTCAGCTCGCCTACTTTCTTTACGCATGGCCGACGTTAGAAAAATACCTGCCCGCGCAAAATTATGAAGTCGTGAGTAACTATGCGTTTTCTACCTGGGCTGTTGCCAAGAAAGATCGCTCATATCCCTATGATGAAAGCCCGGAGCACAATCTATTTGGGCTCAAGAAAAAAATTGGCAGCACCAAGGGATGTTTGCCTCCTGGATTTTCGGTGCAGCCGAATTTGATGATGTATGAGGTCGCAAAGCGTATCAAGCGCGCTGATGCGGAGCAATACTTCAAGGCTGCCTATCAACAGACAGAATGGATGATTCAGCATCTGGACTGGAATGATCCATTAGTCACCAAAGGCCAGCGCATGAGTGAGTTTCTAACAATTACGGGCATGGCACATTTTCTT
Organism: Verrucomicrobiia bacterium; assembly: GCA_947460915.1. GTDB lineage: Bacteria > Verrucomicrobiota > Verrucomicrobiia > Verrucomicrobiales > Akkermansiaceae > UBA956. Next base: position 1,755 of record CANHKJ010000073.1, on the reverse strand, counting down.
CAAGAGTATCCCTCGAAGGCGCCTAAAGGCTTGGAGAAAAAAATCAATGAGTGGGCCGATGTCGTGGTGCGGCGATCAAACAATTTTTGGGATTTCCGCAAGCTCGATGACAAAGATGGCTGGACACCGATGGGGGATTCTCCGCAAAAGTGGAACGAACCTGGCAACGTCATTGGCTTGCCGTCATCGATCATCGCCAGTTTGCCATTCATCCAAAGTGAAAGCACGAAATCGCGCTTGCGGCAGTTGATTTGGTCGCACATGGATCAGATGTTTGGTCGCAATCCCTCAGGTTTGCATTTTTCCTACGATGCACCACGCGAGGTGGAAGGCGTAGAGTTTGGCTGGTATCGATTTTATCCGGGTGGCATTGGCCGTTTGGCGAATGCTCGCTTCGTGATCGACGGCAGCTGCAAAAATGCACACTATCCTTACAATCCGCAAGTCGGAGACATCGGTTGGACCGAGGGCTGGATTCAGTTCAACTGCTGCTTTAACATCAGCCTTGCCTACTTGGCTTATGATGACACGCAGCTGCAGCTGGAGCGCGATGGTGAATCCGTGGTGATTCGTTTGCATGCACCATTGAATTTCGATACGAAGACAGCGGAATCAGCTACCGTGTCAGTAAGCGATGGCGCTGGTTTGATCGTGGATATGGTGTTAACCGAGGATGGAGAAAATGCCCGCAGTTTTTCTCGAAAAATCAAAATGCCACCATCGAAAAAAATCGAAGTCCGTTACGGCTTTGGCTATCTCTCACGAAAAGCTTCGCTATGATCCGCTGGCTTCTGCTCTCGCTACTCACTCCGTTGGCGTTTTGTGCCGAGCTTGATCTCGCAGCGCGTGTGCAACCGCTGCCAGAAAAAAATCGATTTGCGTTAGATGAATACCATGTTTGGTGCGGAGCACCTGTCAAAGGCGATGATGGCAAGTATCATTTGTTCTATTCACGATGGCCCAAGTCGGTCGGCTTCGCCCCAGGCTGGGCGATTCACTCGGAGATCGCCTATGCGGTGGCGGAAAAACCAGATGGCCCCTACCAACACGTCAACGTGGCCTTGCCAAAACGTCCAGTCAATCCAAAGACGGGCGAAAAATATTGGGATGGCGATGTGACGCATAACCCGAACGCATTTTTTGCTAATGGGAAATTTTACCTCTATTACATGGGGAATTATGGTGATGGCAAAGATTATCCAACGCATCGCAATCATCAGCGGATTGGTTTGGCCGTCGCCAAGAATCCTTCGGGCCCATGGAAAAGACTGGATCAACCAATCGTCGATGTGAGCAAGGAAGCTTCTGCTTTTGATTCTCTGTGCGTGACCAATCCAGCCGCTTGCTTGCGCCCCGATGGGGGAGTGCTTTTGATTTACAAAGCTGTTCAAAAGGAAGCAGGTAAGGTCATGGGCGGAAAAGTTCGCTACGGTGCGGCGATCGCAAAAGAAGCCGAGGGGACTTATGTCAAACAGCAGGGCAATATTTTCGAGGCGGAAAAAAACAGCAAGCATTGGATGGTGGCGGAAGATCCATTCATTTGGCACAGCACACGTTATGGAAATCAGTATCATGCCATTGCGCGTGATGTGGTCGGTAGCTTCATGGGTAATGCGGGAGGCATTTGTCTCTTCACTTCTGCCGATGGCTTGGACTGGAAACCCGCGGCGCAACCGAAAGTGTTAGAGTCGCGCTATCGTCTGGAGCTAGGAGTTTCCGCGACGAATCTGGAGCGCCCAGCCTTGTTGATTGAAG
>CANHKJ010000072.1 GCA_947460915.1 Verrucomicrobiia bacterium | reverse complement strand
TCTTTGCAAGCTGTCGGCTGCGTTCTTTCCGTAGGCCTACTGGTCACACCAGCGGCGACAGTTTCGCTTTTCACGGATCGAACCTCGATGCTGTTTTGGGGTGGTGGATTTCTCGGCGCAGCAGGCGCTGTGCTCGCGGTGTTGATCTCGGAACCACTGAAGCTAACATCAGGTCCCGCAATCGTCATGGTTCTCGGAATACTCTTCATCCTCGCTTGGTTGTTTAGCCCGAAGTACGGAATCCTCATTCGCCGCAAGGCCGTGTGATATGTTGCTTGGAACGCACATTCTCCTGCCAATCATTCCTCTCGCATGGAGGCGCTACAAACTATCGGAGGAGAAAAAAACTGGCCACAAGCTGCGCGAAATTTCGGTGGTTGGTCTATTCGGAGCCTTGCCTGACTTGCTCAATCCACATTTATCTCTCGAAGCACGCCTGAGCAGTTGGTCACACGGCTTGCCCTTTGTCGGAATCCTCGCCGGACTTCTTCTGTTAGGATGCATCCCCAAAGCATCACCGCTAACAATCATTCGCGCGGCCTATTTGCTCTTTGCGTATTGCTTGCATTTGTTTTGTGATGCAATCTCAGGCGGCATTGCATGGCTATATCCGTTCAGCGTTAACGTGTTCGGCGCCGCATACATCAAACCTGGCTTGCTGTGGTTTGCATCCGATTTTTTTCTCGTGATTACAGCCTATATTTTGCTCAGGCTTCTACCGGATTTGGCTCCTCGATGGCAGAACCGGAAATGACCGCTTTCGCACGCAATTCCGCGGCAAGCGAGCGCAAGATTGCTTGTTTTTTTTCTAACAAAACTTTATGCATGATGTCATCATGAAGCTCCTCGAACGATTTTTGTTCTGCACGCTTCACTTCCTTAGCATAAACGAGATGCAAAGCATTCTCATGGTGAATGATCGGACTAATCTCACCTGGTCGTAGTGAAAAAAGAATGGCTTCAAAGGGATGACTCAGTCGCTCCATGCTGATCCAATCCAGATCAATCTCTTGATTCGTTTTCTGCGTGTGAGTTTTTGCTAATTCTGGAAAATCTTCGCCGCGGTCAACCACCGCGTCACGCACGCTCAACAACAAGGAATAATCAGACCACAACTGCGTTTGATCTGGAAAGCGCACCAAATGCAGGGCATGAACAGATGGAGGCGTGAAGTAATCGGACTGATGCAATTCATAATAGGATTGAAGTTCATCTTCAGTGGGATCAACAACATCAGCAAATAAATCACGGGTGAAAAACTCCATGCGTAATCCCGCTAGAGACTCTTCCCGAATTTCCTTGCGATGTGCTTCGATCAAATCCCACGAAGCTCCATTCTCACGCCACTGTCGCAATGCTGATTCGAAAACGGGGCGAAAAAGCTCATCGGGAATCCGCTGATGACGACGCTCAGCCTCTTGGGCTAACAAGATTCCATCAATCACCTCATCCTGCGCCTGCTGCAAAAACTCATCATCGCGCTCACAACAGGAGATTTGAGAAAGCATCTCAGCCTGCGTTTTGATTCGTTGAAATGCATCCTCAACAAGTGCTGGATCGATTACTTCTTGATTTACGATGAGCATAGTAGTTGTTATTTTTCTTCGATCAACGATGACGGATCTATAGGTGGCAGATGAGGAATGATCGAGGAATAAAATGATTCATCTCGCGCCTCAAGCACAGCGGTGTATTGGGCCAATTGTGCTCGTGTTAATACGTTGCGCAGCAGGGCAATTCTTTCAGCTGTGGCATTCTTGCGCTCATCAACCAATATTTTCGCCATCTCCATCCGATCCGTTGCCTGCAGTATTGTTGTACTCGCCGACTGCGCTTCACTCATCGCCACGCCAGCTCCGCCAAAGCCCATGGCATCAAATGCCTCTTCAAACAATCGCGTCTTGTCAAGCTTACTAGAATTATCCGACATCGCAGCTTGCTTCATGGCATTTTGCAATGACTCTTGCTGAGCGGGAGACAGGTCGACTTTTTCTAACACATCGGCGAAATCTTTTTGCACATCTGCGAGTCGCCGATTTTCCTCTTGTTGTTTGCGAAATGCGTTGAATTGCTCGATCTGAGATTCATCGAGAATCTCAGAAAGCATTTGATTGAACTTCACTTCGACCACTTCAGCTCTCTCTAACAAATTTGTCGCATTTACACCATCTCCCGGTTGGTAGAGATTGAGCGCGGTCCTTTTTGTTTCGTAAAGGGATAGCACTTGCTGTTGCTGTTCCGGAGTCAAATGAAGCAGCTCGGTCAAACGCTGCACTTGACCCATGTCTTTTTTCGCTAGATTCCCGCGCAGCTGATCTGCAAGTTTTGTGCGCTGTGTTACCAACTGAGGCGGAATTTCTTTGCCGTCAATGGTGTGCGTTAATGGATTGAATGAACGCTTGTCTGGTTCAATTCGCCCACTGTGACCTGCGGAGGCAGTTGGTTTGATTCCACTTGCCGATGGTTCGATCAGCGCAATCTGACGATGCGGCGCAGGTTTTAGCATCCAAGCGAGCGAAAACCCGAGGATGGAAGTAAGAATCGGGGTGAGGTATTTACGGTGCATGCGGTGATGGGGGTTCTATCATACAATGCCGACAATGGCGAATCTTGTCTCGCGCTTCGCCAAAAAACTCGCATTTTTCACGAAAATGGAACACTCTACCTCCATGAGATGCTTTCTTTTGCCCGGAATGGGTGCAGATGAGCGCATGTATGATGCCGAGTGGGATCGCTTAGGCGACGTTACGCGAATCAATTGGCCGCATGATAACAATGCGAGATCGCTCACCGATCTTGCGCAGCAGATCATCGCGGACTACGGCATTCAATCCCGTGATCGGATCATTGGCTCCTCACTCGGCGGCATGGTCGCCTGCGAGATAGCGAATCATTGCCTTGATCTTGACCTGATCCTAATCGGTAGCGCCACTTCACCCAAGGAAATCACCACATTGCTCACTTGGCTTCACCCATTGATTGATCTCGCACCCTTACCGCTATTTCAATTTTCTGTGGGATCATGCCCCTTGGAACTCATGCGCATGTTTCAAACATCCTCCTCGGAATTCTTGCGCACGATGAGTAAAGCCGTATTCGTCTGGAAGGGACTCTCCACTAATCAAACACAGATACTGCGCATTCACGGCAAGCGGGACATGGTGATCCCCTGCCCAGAAAATGCCGACTTCACTTTGGAAGGTGGGCACTTGATCGTCATGAGCCACAGCAAAGAATGTGTGGACATCATTCTACGGCATTTCATGCAAAATCCGCAATCTTGAATCACTCAGATCGAGCCGATATTGCAATTGATTGTAATCGTAACGCATTGTTTTGCGCGGATTCCCCGAAAACTGATTCGTATAGGTTCCCTCAAAAAAAATTACCTTTCCTCCTTCCGAGTTCAGAAACCCATGATGAACAGGATTATAAAATGTATAAGCAGGATGACTTGCCACTTTCACAGCTCGCAACCACGGTCCATCAGGCGCATCGCTCTCTGCATACCAAACTTCACCTAAGGCAGAAGGGTCATCCTTTTCGCCAGACTGCACAGCAATCATGATAAATTTTTTGCGCCATTCATTCCACTGAATGCTCGCCCCGTGCAAAATGATTAACTTTCCAGAACTCGCATCACGCAACTGATAGCGGGCCTGCTCGGGCTTCATGCGCGCATTGCGCAGTAACTCCGCTTCTTTTCTTTGATCCGTAACTCCATGCTCCCGTTGCCACTTCCATGTCTCATGATCCTGATCAAACCATAGCATTTCATACTGTTGTGGATCTGCAATCGCTGATACATCGGCTCGCACACGAACACTCGCGAAGGGACTCGTGAAGTAAAAATGATCTCCGTCTCGCGTTTTCGCACGCACCGCATGACCGTGCGGGTAACGCCATTTTTCATCTTTCGACACATCAGAAATCTTACGAAAAACACCCATCTTACGATCAAATTCCGCCACTCCTTTTTCATCCGCTGGCACCAATCCCTGTTGCCGAGAAAATCCCGAGAACATTCGCTCGTTTCCGTCAGCATCTGTCAATCCCATCAGACCAAACATCCAAATCGCGCCTGGCTCATTGCTCGGCAGCATCTTGCGCAGCTTTTTCGGATCACTCGAATCAGTAAGATAGTCAAAAATAATGCCACGCTCAGCATCGATCTCGCGCGGTGACCATGCACATGTTGTGTGGAAATTTCCTAACGGATATTCGATCGTCGACGTATCACCCCAGAGCCAGAAAATTTGCTTCTGATAGAGAACTGCCTGCACCGAATCCTGACCGCTCACTCTCACCGCTCCGGTTTCTAATGGAGGATGATCCAAGCCTAGCAATTCGCTATCTCGATACAATCCCGTTCCCGTCAATCGGCCCACACGCGTTGCGACATTACTCGTCTTCACCTCCAACTTCACGGTTTTCCCTGCCTCTGCTATCGCCCGAAAACTCGCGTAACCAAAACCATCCTTGGATCTCTCCACACCAGGTCCGCTCACCGTCCAGCAAACGTCTCGCCCCATCATCCCCGGCTCATCAAATGCCATCCATCCCGCATTGTCAGTCACCCCGACAATTTCATTCACCGTGGTCAATTCGACCAATGGAACACCTCGTCCGTTTTCATCAATCACCTGAATCCCAAAATACTGCGATTCCTCCGAAACACCAGGCCTTATCAAAGCCATGAGACAGAGCCAAACGGTGAGAAATTTCATGCGCTCAGAAAATCAGGAATCGATCCCTCTGCCAAGCATCAAGAATCCATCGCAGCTTTCCTTCGAGCTTTGACATCCCAACCTTGACACCACCGTCTCATTCGCTACGCTTCGCCCCCGCCATGAAGCAACAATCCATCTCCAAATATCGACCATTTCCTCCGGTATCCCTGCCGGATCGGACCTGGCCCGATCAATCGATCACGAAGGCTCCCATCTGGTGCTCCGTTGATCTCCGCGATGGCAACCAAGCCTTGCCTACCCCGATGTCGATCGAGGAAAAACTGGAGTATTTTGACCTGCTCGTGCGCGTAGGATTTACCCAAATCGAAGTCGGCTTCCCTTCTGCCTCGGATACCGAATACCAATTCGTCCGCCGCTTGATCGAGGAAAATCGCATCCCTGAAAATGTCACCATCCAGATCCTAGTGCAGGCACGTGAGCACTTGATCCAACGCAGCTATGAGAGCCTAAAAGGCGTCAAACAAGCCATCGTTCACCTCTACAACCCCACCAGCACACTTCAACGCCGCATCACCTTCAACAACGCCAGCCGTGAGGACACGCGCGACATCGCCATTCAGGGTGCCAAATGGGTAGCTCAATACGCAGCACTCGCACCTGAGAGCCAGTGGACTTTTCAGTATTCACCCGAAAGCTTCAGCGATACCGAACTCGACTTCGCGCTCGAGTGTTGCCATGCCGTGATGGATGTTTGGCAGCCGACTCCTGAAAAAAAGGTGATCCTCAACTTACCCAACACCGTCGAATGGTGCCTGCCCAATGTTCATGCTGATCAGATTGAATGGATGTGCCGCAACATCCGCCATCGCGACTCCGTGATCATCTCCCTGCACACCCACAATGACCGCGGCACTGGCACCGCCGCCACCGAGCTCGGTTTGTTGGCTGGTGCCGATCGCGTCGAGGGCACCTTGTTTGGCAATGGCGAACGCACAGGCAATCTCGATATCGTCACTGTCGCACTCAACATGAACAGCCACGGCATCGCAACAGGATTGGATTTTTCCGATCTCGCCTCCATTCGCGAGGTTTACGAACGCTGTTGCCGCTTAGTCGTGGCCGAGCGCCAACCCTATGCCGGCGAGCTCGTCTTCACCGCATTTTCTGGCTCCCACCAAGATGCCATCAAAAAAGGACTCGACCGTCGCGACAAAGAAAGCGCCGCCAGCACCAGTGAAATTCCCTGGGCTGTCCCCTATCTCACCATCGATCCCCAAGACCTTGGCCGCAGCTACGAGGCCATTATCCGTATCAATTCCCAATCTGGAAAAGGCGGCGTCGCCTACATCTTGGATCGCGAGCACGGTCTCGATCTCCCCAAAACCATGCATCCGCAAGTTGGCAAATTCATTTACGACCTCGCCGACCAATGGGGCCGCGAAATGTCCGCTGACGAGATTGGAGAGGCCTTTCACGCCCATTTTGCCAACCTCAGCACCCCGCTCGCCGTCACCGATTACGACCTCAATCATCACACCAGCGAGCGCGGCATCGTCGAATGCACCACCACCATCATCCATCAAGGCGATGAGAAAAAAATCACCGGCAAGGGCAATGGCCCCATCAACGCCTTTGTCAATGCCCTCGAAGGCATTGGTCTGAAAGACTTCAAAGTCACCGACTACCGCTCTCACGCAGTGCGCGGTGGTTCCGATGCTAGTGCCGCAGCCTACGTGCAACTCCAAGCCGATGACGGCCGACTCCTCTGGGGTGCGGGCATCGACTCCTCCATCGAAATGGCCGGACTCCGGGCCTTGGTCAGCGCTTGGAATTTGCTGCGGTGAACAAGTTTTATCCGAAAATACTGTGCAGCCCGAAATACGAGCGTCAAAGGGTTTTTGAGTCCCGTATGAGCTGGTCCTTTAAGTTCGGCCACAGAATAGCTAAATCATCTTAAGCTACGTAATGAAACTTAAAATACCATATTACCAATGTGGCTTCAATGATGAATGAGGAAATTGCGAAATAGGCAGGTCGTTCATTGCGAGCCAAAGATAGTAGTGTTGTCACAGGTATAATGAATATGAGTAATAGGCAAATTAGTAAAGCAATCATACCACCAGCAAGGTTCGAAGGACCGTTACTGGACTTAAGCATAGCGCCTGCTAGAGCGTTTCCACCAATGCTTAAAAATAATGATATTACACCCCATGAGGGAAAGCGGTAGCTACATGTTTGTGTGTTCAAGTTTTTTTCACTCATGCTATGTTATTTATTTTAGTTAACATAAACTAACGTGCAACGATTGCAATCAGGGCTTTTGGATTTCTTCTCCGATTTCTAGTTTTTTGAACAAGTTTTTCTTGGGATCAAATTCAAGATTGCGGTCGTTGGAGGTGGGGTTGAAAAGGTAGCTAAAGGTGATTCTACCACGCGGGTCGAAATCGAAATCGGTTACGAGCTTTGCGTAATGAGCCGATACGATCTCGCCTTTTTCGTCGAGTTTAACTCGGGTTCTCAAAAAGTAACCCACGCGATCACTTGTTTTCCTTGGACTACTATTATCTTCTTCACGCTTTAATTCTGTGAGATAGCCATTTTCTGGAGCTAAATGAGGCATGGTCAGTTCTGAGTAGTGCTTAAATTCATCTTTTACCTCGCGGATTCCTTCTTTGGGATTCGGGAATGTGACAGTAATTGTACCCCTCCAGTGTCCTGCTGAGATTTTAACTCCATCTTCATAGGTGTATTTAGCTTTATTTTCATAAAACTCTTGGACGCCTTCAAAATAAGTGTTTTTACTTCTTGGGTTATATTCATGACCTGCTTTCACTACTTTGATAATATCATCAAAGTGTCTCCCGCTAAGTGGTCCGAGAAAATTATTATCGAAGCTAAACAACATATCTGTTACAGTGCCTTTACCATGAGGCTTTACCCAATCGGCAGCTTGTAAATCATAGCCAATTGGCAGATTTTGTTCAGGGAGCGCGCGCTTAACCACCCTGCCATGCAGGGGGATTGGTTTTACGATTGGGCGCATTGTGAGGTTTAGGTTGATTGTGCTTTGCTGTCTGAATGGCTCATCTACTGCCATCTGCAAGGAATCGAGACGTATCGGATAGTGCCCAGCTTTTTTAACCCATAGCGCCGTATCACTGATCACCGTATCTTCTGCGGTGAAAAAACCATCAGCAGTAGTTTTTCCTTCATGTGATACGCTTTTTGACTCCACATAATGACCATAAACGATGCGTGCATCGGCATCGGCGATGGGTGCATTTTTGTCGTCTTGTACTTTCACGTTAAATCGAACTTTTTTGTAGAGGCTTTCACCTTTGCATTGCATCTGTGTCAAGCATGCGGCAAACAACACTATGTTAAGTAATGGTTTCATTGGTCTAACATAACGCGAGTTAAAACAATTACCATTAGGGCTTTTGGATTTCTTCTCCGATTTCCAGGTTTTTGAATAAGTTCTTTTTGGGATCAAATTCAAGATTGCGATCATTGGATGTGGGGTTGAAAAGGTAGCTAAAGGCGATTCTACCACGCGGGTCGAAATCGAAATCGGTTACAAGCTTTGCGTAATGAGCCGATACGATCTCGCCTCTTTCATCGAGCTTGACGCGAGTTCTCAAAAAGTAACCCACACCATCACTTGTTTGTCTAGGCGTTCCGTTATCCTCACTTCGTTTCCACTCAATTTGGTATCCATCACTCGGAGCTTGATGCGGCATCGTTAGTTCAGAATAGTGCTTAAATTCATCTTTTACCTCGCGGATTCCTTCTTTGGGATTCGGGAATGTTATGGTGATTGTGCCTCGCCAGTGTCCTGCTGTGTGTTGTACCGCTTGTAAGTAGTCATAACTAATATTATTTTCATGGAATTGGCTGACTGCACCCAGAAAATTCACTTTTGCCCGTGGAGTAGCTTCGTGACGCTTGACTAATCGTGAAATGATTTCTTCATACGTTTCACCATTTTTACAGCCAAGATGTTCTTTATTATAACTTAACAACATATCTGTTACAGTGCCTTTACCATGAGGCTTTACCCAATCGGCAGCTTGTAAATCATAGCCAATTGGCAGATTTTGTTCAGGGAGCGCGCGCTTGACCACCCTGCCATACAGGGAGATTGGTTTTACGATTGGGCGCATTGTGAGGTTTAGGTTGATTGTGCTTTGCTGTCTGAGTGGCTCATCTACTGCCATCTGCAAGGAATCGAGACGTATCGGATAGTGCCCAGCTTTTTTAACCCAGAGTGCCGTATCACTGATCACCGTATCTTCTGCGGTGAAAAAACCATCAGCAGTAGTTTTTCCTTCATGTGATACGCTTTTTGAGTCCACATAATGACCATAAACGATGCGTGCATCGGCATCGGCGATGGGTGCATTTTTGTCGTCTTGTACATTCACGTTAAATCGAACTTTTTTGTAGAGGCTTTCACCTTTGCATTGCATCTGTGTCAAGCATGCGGCAAACAACACTATGTTAAGTAATGGTTTCATTGGTCTAAATTTCCTAGGGTTATCATTTTTTCATACATTTTATACAAGTGGCATAGAGCTACTTCGCGCATATCGCTGTGCAACCATCGCCCTGCAGAGAGTCCTGAATGATTCTCAGTTGGCCATTGAGAGGCATCAGTCATTAGCGTTTCCATGTTGATATTCTCAGCCATTTCAGGCATAGGGTTCACAGCCATGGCGTAGGACAAGGCTGGCAGACCAGAGGCCAAGAGATCGTATTGAACTTTGGTCTCCGCAGCCTTAGCGTTGCCATAATAAACGTTATGTAGATTAGATTCATTGAAAGGGGAAAAAAACGGGCGCTCGATTAACGAATCATTAGAAATAAAAGTCTGGGTAGCGAAAATTGGTTTTACTGGTACTGGACTCCCTTCCGAATTCATCTCCATTCGGTCCAAGTTAAAGCTCCAACCAGCTTGTGTGCGGCTGAGTGCAAGAGCGGCCAGAGACGTACCGCCCTTGGCGTACTCTTGAGCTACCCATGCACCCCTGACGAAACCTCCCTTTCCTAGAACCGCTGCCCACATTTCTCTGCCCACGTTTGCATCTTGTACAGTTGGATTTTGCACAACTTCGTCGCCTGGAGAGTAGAAATTGTAGGCTTTGTTTTGGAGTTTGTTAAGTGTATTTTCAAATCTCAATTTCCACGTAAGTTTATTTCGTGCATCGGAGGGTGTATTGGCAAAAAGCTGGTGCCAATTTGCAGCTAACAATCGTTCTTGTCCAAATGCTGTGTAAGGTTTCCATAGCTTCTCCACCATGTTTTCCTTTTCAATTGCGGATATGCCATTGAGTGTGAATGCTTCGCGGGCAACAGCTCCATTGATCATATAATATCGGTCTGGCGTAAAGTTGCTGAAAGAAATTGCCTGACTCACAACGGCATTACCGAGACTGTGGGCGGCTATTGTGACATCAGCGCCTTGGGTGAATCCTAGTGCTGCACCTAGTGCATCACCTGTTTGCTGGGCGCGGAAGACAGCTCCATGATAATCATTAAATCCTCCAGAGCCGCGCCATGAGACACCTACGAAGCGTGCTCTACTACCGAGTTGATGGAGTCGCTTGAATGCTTCCGCATGCCATCCTTTCGACGCTTTGGATGGGACATTAAATCCATGCAAAAAAACAAAGTATTTTCCGTTTGTTTCTGTGTCTGGGTAAGCTGTTGGTGTGCTTGTCTGTGTGGCAACTTCAGTATCAGGGGTGTATGTGCTACCGTCGTAATGGGTGGACGCATTTAGTAAATTCACTGTGCGGTACATGTCTTCCACCTTACTGATTGCGACAGGTAATTTGGATTCTGCGACAGTGGCTCCTGTTTCTTTGTTTTTGATGAGGAGAGTCAGTGAGGCATTGGAAGTGGCAATGCGTCCTTCAAGGATCATCATCCCGTTGCCGTTGTGAAGTTGATCGGTCAAGCTGCTGGGGAGCGGCACGCCGGCACGTAAGATGTGATGAGTTTTTTTTGTTGCAGCTTCGCGTGCTTTTTCAATCAATTTTTGATAGTCATCACAAACACCGTAGTTATTTTCTAAATCTACATCTTCAAGCCATGCTACCGCTAATGGTGCTAGCAGCGGACCGTCTGTCATTTTTAGAACATAATCGTGTTTTGCTGTCGGTAGGATTCGCAGGGCTTCTTTGATTTGTAAGGTAGCGGGGAAGAAATCGACTAAATCCCTCATTCCATCAACGTAACCAGTGTAAAAGTTGGTTTTGGATCCTAAATCTGATGTATGATCGGAGCCGCCAGTTTCTCCGCTGTCATCATCGTCATTGACCCAGATGCGCCAGGGTTTTTCTTCGGTGATTTTGCCTTCGTCTGCTTGGCTGAATTCGCCGTCGCGGTTGGCATCGACGAGTATGCTGGCGCGCAGGAGCAATACGCGTTTGGGCTCGTGAGCGGTGAGGAATTCGGTGACGTCGTCGTCGCCGTCGTCGGCGGGGTTGATGTCTTCGGGGTCGCGGAGTTTATTCTCGGTATCTACGGTTTTTTCGCGGGGGTCGTAGGCGTCGATGAGGGTGTGGCTTTCGTGGCCGCTCTGGGGATCGACGACGAGGTGGTAGTCGAAGTCGGCTCCATCGGGGTCGGCGCTGGCGCTTGTGCCTTGGTTGTTGGTGCCTTGCCAGTCGATCTGGAAGCTGTAGCTGTGTTTGCGGGGGAAGGCTTTGGTTTC
>CANHKJ010000071.1 GCA_947460915.1 Verrucomicrobiia bacterium | reverse complement strand
GTTAGATCTTAGGTTCCCAACCTGCGCGGTAGTCACGCTTCACGAGCGCAGTCGCCGCAGCGAGGTTGGTGGATTTCATGTTAGGTCCATCCCAGTCGATCACATTGCCCTCACCCAAACGTTGCGCAATGCTGCCTAACAAAATGATTTCGTTGAGGTAAGCTGCGATGTCAAAGTTGGAATACGCAGGCTTGCCGCTTGAGATCATGTCGAACCATTCTTGCTGGTGCCCTGGTGAGCGTGGGATCGATTCGGCAACGGCTTTGCAGGCCTCGTGCTCTTCGCTCGAGGTGAATGTTTTTTCATCCTTGAGTGCGATGAGTGATTTGGAACCATAGTCGTCAGGCGAAAACAATTTTCCTTTTTCGCCAATGATTAAGCAGCCACTTGCGGGAATTTTTCCATAGGTTGCAAGAAGTTCGAAGCAGAGATCAGGATGCGGACGCAGTGGAGAAATGGATCCACCTGGTGAGCCATCATACCACCAAAACTTCAACGGAGGCAAACCATCGCGCTCGGGAAACTCAAAGCGCACGCGCGATGTGAGCGGATAGGATTCAGCAAATGTGCGCGATGCCATCTCGCATTCGATGCGCGTCGGATACCCCAACTTGAGCGCGCGGAACGGCATGTTCACGCCGTGACAGGCCATATCACCGAGGGCTCCGGTGCCAAATTCGGTCCAGCCACGCCACGCAAAATCATGATAGATTTTTTCTTTGAAGGGACGATGGGCAGCAGGCCCAAGCCACAGATCCCAATCAAGATGTGCGGGCACAGGATCTTCGCCAACTGGACGATCCATGCCTTGTGGCCAGATTGGGCGGTTCGACCAAACATGGAGTTCGAGCGGCTTGCCGATGACTCCAGCCTCGATGATTTCCACTGCCCGACGCAAGCCCGGTGCAGCACTGCCTTGATTGCCCATTTGCGTGGCGACCTTTTTATCTTTCGCGAGATTGCGCATCATGCGCGACTCCCAAACCGTTTGCGTCAGTGGTTTTTGGCAATAGACATGCTTGCCCATATTCATGGCCATAATGCTGGCAACGCCGTGCAAATGGTCAGGCGTCGATACCGTTACTGCATCGATTTCTTTTTCCATGCTTGTGAGCATTTGTCGAAAATCTTTGAAGGTGCGCGCATCAGGAAACTTCTGCGACATGTTCTTCAGAAAATTGGCATCCACATCACAGAGTCCCACGACTTGCATGCCGGTTGCCGCATTTTCGGTCACATCACTCGACCCCTTCCCGCCCACGCCAATGCATGCTAATTGAATTTTACTATTGAGGTTTTGCCCGCGGATGATGGAAGGACCAGCAAAAAGTGCCGAGCCAATGCCGATACCAGTTTGCAAGAGGAAATTGCGTCGAGTGGTTGTGTTCATGATGATGGGTTTATGTACCAACGCAAAATACCTGATCGGATTACATGATCTTTCAGAGAGAAAATCAAAAAATCACCAACTTCTCACGGAGTCTTCATCATTTCTTCATACGGACATTGTTCACTGCACACGTAACCAACAACATTCCATCATGAAAACGCTCGCACGCATTCTCTATTTCGTCACCGTTTACACGGCCTTGTTCTTCGCTCAGCGGGTCTTTGCTCTTGAAACGAGTGAGGACAAAACCTTAGCGCCCTATCTTCAAGTGAATACGTCACGAGATACTTCGGGAGAAGTTATTCCTCTCAAGAACACAGTCGTAAACGCTCGCATTGATGGCATCATTGCCCATGTCACCGTCGAGCAAACCTACGCCAATACCGGCAATGAAACAATTCACGCCGAATACGTTTTTCCCGGCTCCACTCGCGCGGCCGTTCACGGAATGACCATGAAAATCGGTGAGCGAATCACCCGCGCAGTGATCCGCGAAAAACAGCAAGCTCAACAGGAATTCGCCAAGGCCAAAATCGAAAACAAAGCAGCTTCTCTCCTGGAACAGCAGCGACCTAACGTATTTCAAATGTCCTTGGCGAATATTCTACCCGGAGAACAAGTAACGATCACTCTTGAATACAGCGAGTCGATTATCCCTGAACAAGGACTCTATCAATGGGTGTTCCCCACTGTCGTCGGACCTCGCTACACCCATGGCGGACAAGATTCACAGAACTCTAGCAATCAGCAGTCGTGGTCGGCCAATCCCCACCTCAGCGCAGGTGAAGCCCCTGTATCGAATTTCTCGCTCGATCTCCAAGTCCGTAGCGCGCTCGATCTCGCCGAATTGCAGTGTCTCAATCACAAGGGCGCGATCGATTGGAAATCCAAACAGCAAGCGAGCTTTCAGCTACGCTCCGCAGAAGATGCCAATCGCGATGTCATCGTCGTTTGGCGCTTGAGCAAAAATCAAATCGACTCAGGTGTCCTGCTCCATCACGGCGAAAAGGAAAACACCTTCTTGCTCCAAATCGAACCGCCCGCTCGTGTCGTTAAAGATCAAATCAACCCACGCGACTATCACTTTGTGGTCGATGTTTCGGGCTCGATGCTAGGATTTCCGCTAGACACTTCATACCAACTGATGAGAAAACTGTTAGGTTCACTGAATGCCAACGATAGCTTCTCGATCTCGCTTTTTGCAGGAAACAGCCAGACGTTTGCTGAATCACCTACGCCCGCGACCCATGAGAACATCGAAAAAGCAATTCGCTGGATGGAGCGAGCACCGAGTGGTGGCAGTACCGAACTCGTGCAAGCATTGCGCCGCGCCTACGCTCCGTTGAGTCGTCGCGACGATGACGATGCCCGCTCGCGCTCGATGATTGTCATCACCGATGGTTACATCAACTTTGAGACCGAGGCATTTCACTTAATTCGAGAAAATCTGCACCTCTGCAATGTGTATGCATTCGGCATCGGTGGTTCCGTCAATCGCCACCTGATCGAGGGCATGGCTGCTTGTGGTCAAGGCGAACCATTTATCGTCACCCAGCCTGGAGAAGCAGAAGCTGTGGTCAAACGTTTCGTGGCCTACTCGACCTCGCCGGTGCTCAGCAACATCACCCTGCGCGCCGAAGACAACGAGATCATTGATGCTGAACCTGCCAGTGTGCGTGACCTTTTCGCCGAAAGACCCATCGCCATTACCGGAAAACTCCGTCATCACCAACAAGGCAAATTGATCCTCAGCGGCATGCAGGCAGACGGTTCACGTTATGAAAAAATCGTCGATTTGAAAGAAGTTCCCGCAGAGCGCCAAAACATCCCTGCCCTGCCCATACTCTGGGCCCGCGAGCGGGTGCGCCATCTCGGCGATTACCAATCACTCGGCTTGCCCACGACGGAAATCCGCGATGAAATCCTCGACCTAGGACTGAAATACTCGCTACTCACCGAATACACCTCTTTTTTGGCCATCGATGAAACACCGCGCACACTCGCTGAAAATAATGCCGACTTCAAAAAAACCGAGCGCCAAGTCCTGCCCATGCCCGCAGGGGTCTCAAACTCCGCAGCCAGTGGCTTTTCCAAGGGCAGTTCCGTGCCAGAGCCATCGACTACCAGTCTGCTCGCGCTTCTTCTCGCTATGCTCTGTCTTCATCGCAAGCGTTGATTGTGCCTAACAAAAAAGCGACTCCGCATCACGCGAAGTCGCTTTTTTCGTATGTAAGGAATGATTACTTTGCCGCAGCGAAATTTTCGCCCACTTTGGTCCAGTTCACGACCGACCAGAATGCCGCGATGTAATCAGGGCGACGGTTTTGGTAGTTCAGGTAATAAGCATGCTCCCAGACGTCCAGCCCAAGGATTGGCGTATTGCCGCAGCAACCAGCCTGCGCGCCCATCAGCGGGTTGTCTTGGTTAGGAGTCGAGGTCACGGCCAAGGTGCCATCACCTTTGACGACCAACCACGCCCAGCCCGAGCCGAAACGTGTAGCGCCAGCTTTCGCAAATGCCTCTTTGAATGCATCAAACGAGCCGAAAGCGGCATCGATCGCGGCGGCCAGATCACCCTCGGGAGCTTTCGCGCCACCAGGAGCAATGATTTCCCAGAAATGACTGTGGTTCACATGACCACCTGCGTTGTTGCGCACGGGACCACGAATGTCCTCCGGCACAGCCGAAAGATCAGCGATCAGCTCAGCGGCGGATTTTTCCTCCAGCCCAGCTTTTCCAGCAACGGCATTGTTCAGGTTGGTGATGTATGCTTGATGATGCTTGCTGTGGTGGATTTCCATCGTGCGAGCGTCGATGTGCGGTTCCAAAGCGTTGTAGTCGTATCCTAGTGCGGGTAATGTCGATTGTGCCATAATGAAGTTTTGCTGTGTTCCAGCGGGGATGATAATCGCCTCGAAATCCGTTCGCGCAAGTCAGAAACAGAAAAATCGCGAAAAACTGTCTTATTTCTGTTGATCATTTGCCCAAAATACGCTGAAACATGCGCCCGCGCTTTGGTAGCGCATCCCGAAACACTGACATTCCCATCTTCATGAAGGACCTCACTAAATATCGCAACATCGGCATTTTCGCTCACGTGGACGCCGGAAAAACTACGACTTCCGAGCGTATTCTCAAGCTCACAGGTAAAATTCACAAACTCGGTGAGGTTCACGACGGCGAGTCCACCATGGACTTCATGGAACAAGAAGCTGAGCGTGGTATTACCATTCAGTCCGCTGCGACTTCCTGCTTCTGGAAAGGCTATCAGTTTAACATCATCGACACCCCTGGTCACGTTGACTTCACCATCGAGGTGTATCGTTCGTTGAAAGTTCTCGACGGCGGCATCGGCGTATTCTGCGGTTCCGGCGGTGTTGAGCCACAATCCGAAACCAACTGGCGCTACGCGAACGACTCGGAAGTTTCCCGGATCATTTACGTCAACAAGCTCGACCGGATCGGTGCTGACTTCTACCGCGTTGTCAACCAAGTCAAAACCATCCTTGGTGCCAAGCCACTCGTTATGGTTCTGCCCATCGGCACCGAGAGCGCTTTCGTTGGTGTGGTCGATCTACTCACCCGCAAAGCCCACATCTGGGACGAATCCGGACAGCCTGAAAACTTCAAAATCGAAGACGTTCCTGCCGATATGGTCGAGAAAGTCGAGCAATTCCGTGCAGAATTGATCGAAACGGCCGTGGAGCAAGACGACGACATCATGGAGCGCTTCCTTGAAGGTCAAGAGCCTACCATGGATGAAATCAAGCATTGCATCCGCAAAGGCACCATCAACCTTTCCTTCTTCCCCACCTATTGCGGTTCTTCGTTCAAAAACAAAGGCCTGCAATTGGTTCTCGACGCTGTGGTTGATTACTTGCCAAACCCCACCGAAGTGCAACCACAACCTGAAGTTGACCTCGAAGGCAACGAAACAGGCAAATTTGCTATCGTTGATGCAGGCGCACCCTTCCGCGGTCTTGCATTCAAGATCATGGACGACAAGTTCGGCGCATTGACCTTCACACGGATTTATTCCGGCACGATCAAAAAAGGCGACACCATCCTCAACTCCTTCACTGGTAAAACCGAGCGCATCAGCCGCATGGTGGAAATGCACGCCAACGACCGTACTGAAGTAGACATCGCTCAAGCTGGTGACATCGTTGCCATCGTCGGCATGAAAAACGTGCAGACAGGTCACACTCTTTGCGACGAGAAAAATCCGGCTACCCTCGAGCCGATGGTATTCCCTGATCCCGTTATCTCGATCGCCGTTGCCGCCAAAGACAAGGCCAACGCCGAGAAGCTCGCTACCGCTATTGGTAAGATGGTGCAAGAAGACCCATCCTTCCGCGTTGAGACCGACGAGGAAACTAACGAGATGATTCTCAAAGGCATGGGCGAACTTCACCTCGACATCAAGATCGACATTCTGAAGCGCACGCACAAAGTGGAAGTCAACGTTGGTGCCCCACAGGTCGCCTACCGCGAAACCATCACCAAGCAGATCGAAGACGAATACACCCACAAAAAACAATCGGGTGGTTCCGGTCAGTTCGCGAAAATTTCCTACACCATCGAGCCTCTTGAGCCAGGTGAAGGTTTTGTGTTCGAGTCCAAAGTTGTCGGTGGTAACGTTCCTAAGGAATACATCCCCGCTGTCGAAAAAGGCTTCAAAACCTCGATCCATAAAGGCCCATTGGCTGGTTATCCCTGCCTTGACTTCAAAGTCACGCTCATCGACGGTGGTTTCCACGCCGTGGACTCCTCGGCACTGGCGTTCGAAATCGCAGCCAAAGCAGCATACCGTCAATCGATGCTCAAAGCCGGTCCTCAAATCCTTGAGCCGATCATGAAAATCGACGTCTTCACACCCGATGCCAACGTTGGTGACGTCATTGGTGACCTCAACCGTCGCCGCGGCATGATCAAGAGCCAAGAGAGCGGCCCCACAGGCGTTCGCATCAAAGCCGAGGCTCCCCTCAGCGCGATGTTCGGCTACATCGGTGACCTGCGCACCATGACTTCCGGTCGTGGCCAGTTCTCCATGGAATTCAGCCACTACTTCGCTTGCCCACGCAACGTCTCCGACGATGTGATCGCCAAAGCCAAGGCCCGCGAAGAAGCCCTGCGCAAGTAATCATCACGGAGCGCGGACTTCAGTCCGCCCCCCCTTCAACCAACGCGCTCCCATCACCGGGAGCGCGTTTTTTTGTGGTAAGAATGGCTAGGACTCAACCCGAGAACTAAAGTTAGATGCGCCAACTCGGAAAGGAATAGCTGGAAAACGGAAGGAATCATGAAATTTAACTTTCCGATGCAGACAATACATCCAACTTCTAGAAAGTTGCATTCCATTGTCACAAACCGTTGAAAATAAAGAATTTACAAATCACAAATGTGCTTTAGCATTCGGAATGCGGGATTAATTAACGCCATTATTACCCTACCTGCTGCAACACTAAAACTGTTAGAAATTCAAAAAACAGCTTGACTGCTTGCGATAAAACGCTAGTAATTATCTTGTCAGGAATATAAAAACATCTAAATAACGCTGGGTTAGATCCGCCAAATTCTACGTATTACCCCCGATAACATGAAACGCTACCGATTAATCTTATTATTCACATTGAGTTTCCTATCTGCGATAATGGCTAAAGCTCAACTATCCATTCGAATCGAAGACGAGATTTACACCTACGCCCCCCAAGACGAAGAGTTGATTCGATACAGCATTAGCAGCAAATCTTTAGTCGGCAGAATTTCGCTACCAGGCAATTTGAATGACGGCAAAGTAAAATCTGTATGGGGTAAACCAGGGTTGTTATACATCGCTTACAATCGTTCATGCTACCGCATGGTGCCGCCATCTGGAACATGGCAGCGGTTGCAATTGCCTTATGAAGTCATAGAGGTGCATAGCGCCATGAGTAATGGAACCGAAAATCGGGTGTTTTTCCGGCATGAAGCCACCCGCACAGTGCCATTACGTAGTGAGAGAAATCGGACTATGACATTTACCGATGAATTACCGACAGTATTTAATTTCATTTCGGAAGAAGTTACGAACTACAACGAGCATAGTGCTGAAATCCAACACCCAGTGATCAATGACACTTATTACGAAGACAGCAGTTCAAAGATACTTTATAAATCATCAGCTGCAAATCCGACAAGAGTTTATAGCAACAATCAAATCACCGATAGCTACAAAAATAAATCCGCGGAACTTTCACGCCTCTGGATAAGTCCAGATAACACGAAGCTGATTCATTCCTATGGTTACATTCATGATGCCGCAACCTGCAACTATAAGGCCTCCATGGGCATTCAAAACATCAGTCACATTGCATTCGCAGGCGTAAATTTCTACGCTGCCTCTGGAGATACTATCGCCAAATTCAATGATCAAAATAAGTGTGTGGGCAAAGTTTACCTACCCGGCCCGATTCTTGGATTGCACTTCGATGCTGCTTCTCAAGAAATCATAGCATTGCACCAATCTGGAAGCGGAGCTGTATCGTTTGTAGCACCATCGACTGAGTTTGATACATTAGCCGTACAATCAGAAGCACTGAACGGCCTAGATATAAATGATCCTTCCGCTGTTTCAGCAATAAATGGGATACTCTATATAATCAGCAAAAGCAATTCCTCAATAGCACGATGGTCAGTGAGTGAACAAAAATTCATCGACTCATTTCGATTGTCAGGACACCCGACGTCAATTTACGTAACGAGCGATCATATCGTGACAGTGGGTTATGACAGCGGAGCAGTGAACCGCATTTCTTTCGGACAAAACACCATTGTGGAAACCAATATTTACAACGCATTAGAATACATCGAGTTCTTGGTTGAATCACCCCACGGTATTGCAGTTTGCGCACGCAGACAAAACTTCGGCACGCAGCGGACGATTTTTTCACTGACTGATCTACACGGCACGGAAATCATGCCACCCAAAATTACCAGCGACTACTTTGAACCATTTTGGTGGTCGCGAGTTGGAAAATATGCATTAGACGCGCACGTAACTCCTTCAATTATTCGATATCTAACTGTAAACGCAATAGACCAATCCCTGGATATAAGTTACATCTACAATAACTACGAGAGTGAAGGAACTGCTCCAATGGCATTTTCACCTGATCAACAGTATCTTGCCGCTAAATCGTACAGCGGCGTGAATGTATTCCAATACCAAAACACGAATTTGCCTACATACAAGATCCCAGCTCCTCATGAGTTGTATTATCCGGATCGATGCAATTCCTTAGCCCTGACGGAGAGTGCAGTTTTTGTGAATTGGAAGCAAATGAACTATAGCAATTACCTGTCCGTTTACTCCCTCAATGACGGTTCATTCCGCCGTAAAATCACACTGAGAAATCCTACTTGGAAAATCGTAAGCTCAGCAAATGCTATTATCGTCTTATCGATTGACGCGCGCAATGACCTATCTTTCACGGCACTTGATTTCAATGGTGACATTATTCCTAATCAAAGCTTAGAAAAACCTAATGTTGCATCGTGCGTGAAACAGGCAAACCAAGATCCGATCTTGACTTGGTCGCATGTCACCGGTGAAGAATCCATCATATTAGAGAGAAGAATCAATGATGGTACATGGAAACAAATTGCGCAGCTTGACGCTAACACAAATCAATACACAGACTTAGAAATTTTTCCTGACTCACAAGTTTTTTATCGCGTAAAATTCATAAATCAACTTACTTCATCTCCATACAGTGATGAAGTCAAGCTTTCCACACAGCCTTTATCACCGCAGCTATCTGTGTTATTTGACAAAAGCGGAAGAGCTCTGATTTCATGGAATGATGTAACTGACGAAACAAGCTACGTAGTTGAACGTTATCAATTCAATGTGCCTGCGTGGAATCCTTCAACTTGGGAGCATTTGGCGAATTTACCAACTGGCTCAACAAGCTATTTGGATGTAACCGCTGAAGTTGGTAAATTATACTCTTACCGCATCACAGCTAAGAATGATTCAAATCAAAGTGAACCTGGCTTCTGGCTCGCTCCAAATCTTGAATATCCGCAGACAGAGCTACGAGCACAAGAAATTCGTATTCCGAATAGCACAACCGCATGGCACATTATCAATCTGCCTTCATTTATCGATAGCTATTGGGTATACAAAACCATAGATTTTGGAGTCACGTGGAATTTGGAAAATAGCGGAAAGGTGCCATTTAATAACATTGGTTCGTCCGTTACAATGAGTCACGAAGGAATATCTTCTGGGGTTATGTATCGGATTGTTACATCGTATTATGGCCTCATCACTTCATCCAATTCTGCCGCGCCGAATCCTGGGATTATAGCCATAAACAAAGGAGCTTCAAAACACTACACAGTATTTAGGCACAGTGATTCTCCTGAGAAGTTCGCGACGGAATTGCGTTTGAGCATATCTTCTTCGGGAGGCTTCACTGGAACACTAAAAATGATGAGCAGCTCAGTTTCTTTCAAGGGAGCATTGAGAGAAGACTCTAGCAGAGTCACATTGCCATCGCCATTCTCAGAAATATTTATTCAAAAGAATGGCAGAAAATGCTACGCAAAATTATCGTTAAAAATTAATGGAGAAATCAAACATGCATCCCAAATACTCGGCGACATAAGCATCCCCTCTCTTGAGCCTCAACAAGGGGCGGTGACCTTTATCAATAAGCGGTCAATTTCACCATTTGCGAACGAAGGGCACGCTTGGTCATTTTTTACTTATACGCGCAGCGGATGGGCCTTCAAAGGCGTTAGTGTGAATGGTGAAAAATGGACTGCGAAGATGCCTCCTACCGCTATTCCGACGTGCTTCGCACAGACTAAGAAAACCAAACAGGTCTATGTGTTGGACACAAACAGCTTGGCGACCTATTGGCAGCCTGAAATAGAGACTGCTAAAATAAAACAATCAGAAGAATGCGCAGCATTAGATACCAGCTATCTATATTCTAACCTAAGTAGCAATCCATTTTTTGTTACTGACTACAATTCAGGAAATGTGCAAATGATTGTTCGGCAAGGCGGCAATACTTTTACGATACCGTTTACTTTCAATCAGAACTACGACTTTATACTCGCAGATCCAACTATCCGATTTTCTGGGAAATTCTCCACTGGGGCACTAACTTTTAGCGGCAAGTTTACCGATGCAAATGGCAATGTTTGTTCGTTCAACGTTTGCTATAATAGAGAGTTATCAGGCTACGTAGGATACTGTAATTCATTCATGAAATCCTCCTATAGTGCGTCTGTAATTCTGAAGAAAAGTAGATAGTATTATTTCGTTATTATAATGAGCACCCTATACTATCGAAAAGATTGTATCATTGAATAATTGTAGTTTATCTTTGGAGTAGGATGCTGAACTTTTGGAAAAAGTGGTCTTCAATTGCGAGATTCGACCGATTTTATGGGATAATTGCCGCATCGGCGCAAAGTATTTCCCGACTTCTGGCTGAGATTGGCGTGAAAAAAGCTTGCCACCTCCGCTCAGCAGGCATATACCCCCCGCCTCAACTCATACCAAACACATGGCTAGCACTCCCGTCATCAATCTCCGCAAAGGACACGCGCTCCGTCACAACAACGAAGTCTGCATCGTGATCAGTCACGAGCTCAAGACTCCTCCTCGCATGGCCTCCTATGTGCAGATGTCTGTTCGCAGCGTCAACACACAGAAAGTTTTCAACTTGCGCATGACATCGAACGACTCGATGGACAGCGTTTTGCTCGAGCGCATCCCGCATGAGTATTCCTACAAGGATTCCAGCGGCTACCACTTCCTCAACAACGACACCTACGAGGACGTTGTCGTTCACGGTGATCTCATCGCTCCAGTGAAAAATTATTTGATCGAAGGTCACACCTATACGCTTCTGTTCACGGACTCGAACGTCGCGGCTGTCGAGCTGCCACCTTCGATGGTGATGATCGTAGCCGAATCTCCCGAAGGCGTCAAAGGCGACTCCGCCAACAACGTTTACAAAGC
>CANHKJ010000070.1 GCA_947460915.1 Verrucomicrobiia bacterium | reverse complement strand
TCGGTGGAGCGCATCAACCAACTCGTGCAGGCACTTCCTGCCGACTTTGCAATCCTTTCCGGCGATGATCCACTCACGCTTCCCTTCATGATTTGCGGTGCCGTGGGTCTTGTGTCTGTTGCCACCAACATCATCCCTGCCGTGATGAGCCAGTTAGTGCAATTGTGTCTCGATGCCGACTACACAGCCGCTGCCGCCTTGCACAAAAAATACTACCCACTCATGCGCGGTCTGATGTCGATTGACGTCAACCCTGTGCCGATCAAAGCCGCCGCCAGCGCCATGGGTCTTTGCGGTCCCGAGTTCCGCTTGCCACTCGTCGGCCTTGATGAAAAACAAAATGTAGCCCTGCGCAGCATCCTCAGCCAATATCAATTGTTAGCCTAACATTTTCGTATGCCTCAACTTCTCGTTACCGGAAAATCAGGCCGCATGGGCCAAGCCGTCATCGAAGCCGCTCGTCAAGCCGGCGTCAATGTCGCCGCCACCCACGATGCGGGCGAAGATCTCAGCAGCGCCATGGCCAAGGCCACCGCTGTGATTGACTTCACGATCCACTCGTTCACCAAAAATGTGTTAGAGGAAGCGCTCAAGCACGGCACACGCTTGGTGATCGGCACCACCGGACATTCCGATGCCGAACGCGCAGTGATCTACGAAGCTGCCAAAACGATCCCCATCGTTTATGCACCGAATTTTTCCATCGGCGTCAACACCTTGTTCTGGCTCACCCGCCACGCTGCACGCATTCTCGGCAATGACCACTTTGACATCGAGGTCACAGAAATGCATCACCGCCATAAAATCGACGCGCCTTCTGGCACCGCACGCCGTTTGTTAGAAATTCTCAACGAAGAAACCAACACTTCCTACAACGACGACATCGTGCACGGACGTTTCGGCCTCACCGGTGCTCGTCCAGGAAAAGAAATCGGCATGCACACCTTGCGTGGCGGTGACGTCGTCGGCGACCACACCGTGATCTTCGCGGCCGATGGCGAACGCGTCGAGCTCACCCACAAAGCCAGCAGCCGCCTAACCTTCGCCTCCGGTGCCGTCAAAGCCGCCCAATGGCTCACCACCCAACCTGCCGGTCTCTACGACATGCAGGATGTGTTAGGCCTGAAGTGAATCGTCGCCGATTTTCCTGAAAACAGTATTGCCACCACCCAATCCCTCACTACCATAACGCCATCATGATCATTGCTCCTAAAATTCGCGGATTCATTTGTACCACCGCTCATCCCGAGGGATGTGCCCAGCATGTTGCGGAACAAATCGCCGTCGTCAAATCTCGCGGCCCGATTGCCAACGGCCCCAAAAAAGTTCTCGTGATCGGCTCGTCCACGGGCTACGGACTCTCTTCCCGCATCGCTGCTGCTTTCGGTTCCGGAGCCGACACCATGGGCGTGTTTTTTGAAAAACCCGCAGAAGAAGGCCGCTGTGGCACCGCCGGTTGGTATAACTCCGCCGCCTTCGAAAAAGAAGCCGCCGCAGCTGGTCTCTATGCTCGTTCGTTCAATGGCGATGCGTTTTCCGATGCGATGAAAGCCGAAGTTTGCGCCGCGATCAAAGCCGACTTCGGACAAGTCGATTGCATCATTTACAGCCTCGCATCGCCTCGCCGCACCGATCCCAAAACCGGCGAAGTTTACAAATCGGTTCTCAAATCGATCAGCGAGCCCTACACCAACAAAAACCTCAACACAGGCAATGGCGTGGTCGATGAAGTCACCATCCAGCCCGCCGAAGGCGATGATATCAAAAACACCGTCGCCGTGATGGGTGGCGAAGATTGGGAAATGTGGATCGATGCCCTACTCGCCGAGAACCTCATCGCCCCCGGTACACAAACCGTCGCCTATTCTTACATCGGGCCCGAAATCACCTGGCCGATCTACAAAAACGGCACCATCGGCGCAGCCAAAGAAGATTGCGAACGTGTGCAACGCGCGCTCGATGCCAAACTTTCCGATCTCGGCGGCAAAGCCTGGGTATCGGTCAACAAAGCTCTCGTCACCCAAGCCAGTTCGGCGATCCCTGTGGTGCCGCTTTACATTTCCTTGCTCTACAAAGTGATGAAAGCCGAAGGCACGCACGAAGACACCATCGAGCAGATGGATCGACTGTTCCGCGATCGACTCTACAACGGCAATCCTCAGCCCGATGAAGCTGGACGCATCCGTGTCGATGACTGGGAAATGGCTCCCGCCGTGCAAGCACTCGTCGCCCAACGTTGGCAAAATGTTTCCTCCGAGAACCTCAACGATCTCGCTGATTTCGAAGGCTACCAAGCCAGCTTCCTGCGCCTCTTCGGCTTCGGCCTCGCCGGTGTCGACTACGCCGCTGAAACCGACCCGAATGTCGCAGTGCCTTCATTGAGCTAAGAATTTTCCACAATTCACTCCATCCGCAGGACCTGATCGCCTTGCGGATGGTTTTTTTTACTAACCAAGCAGACACATGCGTTCCACGATCTTTTTGTTACCGTTATTATCGACATTCGCCCTCGGCAAATCAGATGCCATTTTGTTAGAAAAAAATGCACCAAACATTCTCGATGGCTGGAGCTTCGAGGCCGGTGTGGCATTCATTACCAAAAATAATATTGGCGAAATTTTCTCAGGAGAAATCACTCGCGATACGGGCGAAGCCGGTGGCGAACTCTACCAATTTACCGCCACCAAGCACCTCGCCTCACTCCAGTGGGAAATTTTTGGCGAAACCTTCACGCCGCTACTTGAGCTGCCGCTATGCCTCGAAATCGTCGATGAAAATTCCCGCGATCCTTTTCTCGACTACAATGCCTCTCTGCAACTGCGCTGGATTGATTTCCCCTGGAACGATACCATCACAACCTCCTTCGGCGTTGGCCTCGGTCTTTCGTATTCCTCGAAAATTTACCTCATGGATCACCAACGCCATCCCGGCGAAGATCGCTCGCATCTCAAGTTCAATCTGCCGATTCATCTGTCCTTCGCCCTGCCTGCATATCCTGATCAAGAGCTCATTTTCTACCTCGCTCACCAATCCGGCGGCTTTCACATCTTTGACAAAGGTGGCGTGAATAGCCTCGGCGTTGGGCTCAGACATCGCTTTTGATCCCCGCGACTCACTCGCAAAAAACTGTATGATCGTTTGACGCAGGAGCGGAAATCTCCGTTGACTTGCCGTTGGAAGCCCGTAGAATGGGAGCTACCATCAAATGACCAAAAAACCCTTTTTTGCCGCGATTTGTTGCGCCCTGATCGCACTCTTTTTTTTCCTCAGTGAAAAGGAGCCGACGCATGCTGCTAAGCAAGCACAGGCTAACGAAAGATCTCATCCTGCATTGCCAGAGATCATCGCAGATGTGCCTCAGGACCGTGAAGCGAATGCTACCACAGCTGCCGCAGCATTCAAAACGGCCACGCCAACGGCGAATGTGCGCGAAACATTTCCTCAGCGCTTGATCAAACCGCAAATCGAAGAGGTGGATTTTTCGGCAATCGAGGCCTTTTCTCAGTGGACCAAGGAGTGGAAAAACGCATCACCGCAGGAGCGTCGTGCGATGGAGGCCAAGGGCGTAGAATTGGCGATCGCGCGTCGTGCCCATTTCAAAACTCTCATTCAAGCAAACCCAGAACTCGCCTTGAAAAATGCCGTGCCGATCGTGGATCGTCAGGACTTGCCCGAGTCGATCATCGCACAACTCGAAAAACGTGTCTCGGCGAGTGGCGATTATCGCGTGATGTTTCGCATGCCACAAGAAGGCGAAGCCCGCTTGCCGAACGAAGTTTTTTCGCAACCGATGTTTGCTTCCGCTGATGGTGAGTTGTCGCTCTTTGCCAACGTCTATGGCACACGCAAAGACGATCATTTTTTGCGCGAAGCGAAAGTCTGGGGCGTCGCCATCGATCGACAATTCGCCGTAGCCGAGAGCCCGCTTCGTCCACTCGAAGATGGCGAACGCATCGCCGCCAATGTAGAAAAACAAGATTGGTGCCCCGTTTCCGAAAAGAGCACGGCGAAAGCTGCGGCGAACGAAACGTATTCCGCTGAAGAGCCCGCGGTAGAAGTAGCAGGAAAAATCGTCTACCTCTGTGATGGCTCGCACACAGTCGTCTATGAGCAAGCGGTGATTGCAGGCCAAGGTGGACCAGCAGGAGCACAAAACATCATCACCACTGGCATCGGTGTGAAAGGTAACTTGCGCGTGCTTTTCATCCGCGCAGCCTTTCCCGATCACATGCGCGAGCCAGGCTCACGCACCGCCTGTGAGGAATTGATGCACAAGGCAGACAAATACTACCAAGAAAACTCCTACGGAAAACTATCGATGACTTGGGCAGTCACACCGACCATCGTGATGCCACACACATCCACCTGGTATTTGGCCAAGGATGCCGAAGTCGATGGCCTCGGATTGATGCAAACCCATGGACGAGAAGAAGCTCGTCGATTGGGCTACGATTCCGCGAACTACGACTGCATCGTCATGCGTTACTCCGGCGGTGTCACGCGCGGCGCGGGCGGTTGGGGCGGCGGCGATAGCGTCTGGGTATTTGACGAGGGACTTGCCGTATTGATTCATGAAATCGGTCACTCCCTTGGGTTGGCACATGCGAATTTCTGGGATACCAGTGGCCAAAGTGCGATCGGCACGGGAGCGAATCAAGAATATGGCCATCAATTCGACGTGATGGGCAATGCCTATGGCGTGAACGAAAAAGGCCACTACAATACCTTTGCGAAAAACAAGTTGAAGTGGCTCACCGCGCGCAACATTTACACCGAACCGCAATCGGGACTCTATCGCATTCATGCCTTCGATCAACCTGTACTCGATCTCAATAACCGCTACGCGATCAAGTTGCAGAAAGATACCAGTCGCCACTATTGGCTCGACTATCGAGTCAATTCCATCAGCTCCCATCAACCCTGGAGCCTCGGCATTCAGTGGGGTGCATGGACTGGCATCGCGGGCAACGCCTTACAGATCGATACCACACCGGGATCACCCGATAACAAAAACGATGCGGGTGTTGTCGTGGGCCGAACATTTTCGGACTACGAGGTAGGACTACACATCACTCCCCTAGCGCGCAATGCCACCACACCGCCATCGCTCGATGTGATGATTCAAAAAGGTGACTTCGCCAGCAATCAAGCACCCACACTCGCACTCACTGCGTCCAGCCTTTTCGTGCCAACGGGTGCAAGCGTCACCTACACCGCCACCGCCAGCGATCCGGATGGCGACACTCTCGCCTACTCCTGGGATTTCGGCGATGGCTCAGAATCGCTCAATCAATCCGTTGTCTCGAAAACCTACGCTTCCGCAACGCAGCGAACGATCATTTGCCGCGTCACCGACATGAAAGGAAAAACAGCCGTGCGCTCCGTGACGATCACCGCAGGTAATCCAGCTGTCTTCCAGATTTCCGGTCGCGTTACCAATGGCTCCACAGGCGTGGCCGATGTGCTCATCAGCAACGGCGCAGGAAAAATCACCTACACCGATAGCGATGGTTTCTACAATCTCTCCAATCTTTCCGCGGGCACCTATACGCTCTCTGCACTTTCTTACGGCTATTCATTTTCAAACACATTTTCGAATCCACTCAGCGTCGGCCCTTCCCAAGTAAATGCCAATTTCACCGCATCGCAGGTGCCACGCCTGAGCATTGCTGCCACTAACGGCACCGAGGGAAGCACAGCTGGGAAATTTACCATCACGCGAACGGGGGCGACGACATCAGCACTCGTCGTGCGCACGATGGTGGTACGCGGCACTGCCACGAAGGGAACGGACTACAATTTTTCACCTGACTACGTCACCAACGGCGTCTATCAGAATTTCACCATCCCTGCTGGCGCGGCGTCTCTCGATGTCACTACGAACATCACCAACGACACTTCTGCCGAGGGTCCAGAAACCATTGTGTTAGAATTGGCAAACGACAGCAGTTACTTGATCGCGGGCAATGGTGTGACGGCTCAGGTCATCAATGATAACGACACTTCGCTGCCAAAAATCTCGATCGCCTGCTACGATGATTTTGCCCAAGAGGCAGGCGGCAGTGCTACTTGGACTGTCACGCGCACTGGGGCGACGACTTCGCCGCTGACAGTGAATTTTGCGATTTCGGGTAATGCTGGAAATGGCAGCGACTACACGACAATCACTCCCTCTGTGACCATTCCTGCTGGTGCCAGCTCCGCGACGGTTGCGCTCACTCCCATCAATGACTCGCTCACCGAGATCATTGAGGACGTCAAACTCACACTGTCCACCAATGCCGCCTATTTGATCGACTCCACAGCGAACAATGCCACGGCAAGCATCATGGACGATGACATTGCCGTGGTGAGCATCGAGGCCGCCGATGCGAATGCTGCGGAAGCTTCCCTAGACCAAGGGATTTTCGTGATCCGTCGCACAGGCACCACCAACGATCCACTCACCGTGTTTTATAGCGTAGCTGGGCGTGCCGTGCATGGACAAGACTACGAAGTTCTGCCCGGTGCCGTCACAATCCCTGCGGGGCAAAGTGCAGCATCAGTCGTGATCACCCCCTACGATGACGCCCATGGCGAAGTTGCTGAACCTGTGGTCCTGCAAATCGGCTCTTCCAGCAATGGCATTTATCAAGTTGGCACAGCCAACAAAGCGACTGTTACCATCGCCGACAACGATGGTTCCCGCGCTCATGTCGGCATCGGCGTCAACGATGGATCCATCGCTGAGGGCAACAATGGTTCATTCCAACTCCGCGTCACCAGCCCTACAGCAGGAACTGTCGCGGTGAAATATACCATCAGCGGCACCGCGACCAATGGCGCAGATTATACGAGCATTTCTGGCACGACCAATGTGACCACGACCGCGGGCGCGCTGACAACCGTTGCCGTTCCGATCAGTGTCACCGATGACGCTTTGTTAGAAAATGCCGAAACCATCATCGTCACGCTCAACTCTGATCCCGCGTATGTTTTCTATGGCGATGACACGGCCACTCTCTACATTCGCGACAACGATGGATCGAACGTGATCGTCGGTGTCGACGCCTACAATTCATCACCCAAAGAAGGATCGACCAACGGAAAAGTCTGGTTCTACCGACGCGACAAAGATTTCAGTGCTGTCACCACTGGTGCACTCACGGTCAACTACACCGTGACGGGCACCGCCACCAATGGTGTCGATTTCACCACGCTTCCCGGAACGGTAGTGATACCCGATGGCGCCGATGGCGTAAATGTTGACCTCACCATCACCAACGATACCGTGCAGGAGGGATTCGAAACAGTCATCGTGCAAGTCACGTCTGCTACTGCATCGGAATACAGCATCGGCATCAACAACGCGAACGTGTGGATTGAAGACAATGAAGCAATGCCCCTCGGTGTGCAATTTGCTCAAAGTGGTAGTCGGGTGTTAGAGGCTTCTGATTCAAGTGCAGCACCTGGTGAAGAGCAATACCGCAACATCACCGTCAACCTCAGCGGTGCATCGGCCAGCCCTGTCACCGTGGAAGTGTATGCCAATAGCGGCAGCTCAAACATGACCAATGTCAACAGCACAGGTCTCGCCGTCCCTTACTGGGTTCGCTTAGTACGCAGTGGTGAAAGCATATCCTCATTCCGTTCCGCCGATGGCACTGCGTGGACGCAAGTCGGCACCACGCAGACCATTCCCATGGGACAAAAAGCCTACGTCGGGCTTTTCTCGTGCGCCCTAAACAATGCCGCCTTGTGCACAGCTACTTTCACCAATGTCAGCATCACAGGCGCTTCAGGCGTTTGGAAAAATCAAGACATCGGCGCAGTCGGCATCGCGGGTTCATACTCACAGAGCGCAGGGACGTTTACGGTCAATGGTAGTGGCACCGATGTCTGGAACAGCACGGATGAATTTCACTACGTCTATCAGGAAATCGAAGGCGATACCACCATCACCGCCCGCGTCACCAGCCAAACCAACACGTCTACATCCGCGAAGGCAGGCGTGATGATTCGCAGCACACTCTACCCACGCACGCCTCAAGCATTCACTTGCGTCTCGCCCTCGAACAGTGTCGCATTTCAATACCGACCCACCACAGCTACTGGTGCCCTTGCCGATATGGTAGATTACGGCTTGTTAGATGAAGCGAATGTCCCGCAAAAAACTCTCACGCTGACCTTTGCTCCCGGCGAAACATCGAAAACCTTTCGCATCAAGGTCATCAATGACAATATCATCGAATCCACCGAATACGCTACTCTCAGTTTGCGCCGTGTGACTGGAGCAGGCTTTGGCACGCGCACCTCGCATACGCTCGCCATCAGCGATAACACAACAGTGAATCCTTTGCCGAAAATTGAATTCGCCAAAGCCGCGACCTCATCGGCGGAGTCCGCACCTGCCGCCGATCTACTCGTCACGCTCAATCGCCAAATGGATCAAGCGATCTCCGTCAACTACGCAGTCACCGCTGGCACCGCCACTGCAGAAACGGATTACACACTCACCTCAGGCACGCTGACATTTGCCCCTGGCGATACGGCCTTGGTGATCCCACACGCCATCGTCAACGATTTGTTAGAGGAAACATCGGAAACACTTGCCGTCACCTTAACTGCGCCCACAGGCGCCACACTCGGAGCGAAATCATTGCACACGCTGACAGTTCTCGATGACGATTTCCCCGTCCTCAGCGTCACCGCCAATGACAACTCTGCCACCGAAAATTCTGACCCAGGTCAATTCACCATCACCCGCGCCGGCGCTACCGCAGCTCCATTGACCGTGAATTTCACCATCAGCGGCACCGCCACTTCAGGCGTGGATTACAGCTCTCTCGGTAGCAGTGTCACCATCCCTGCTGGCGAAACTTCAACGCAAATCCCCGTCAACAGCCTCAACGATGCCACACTCGAAAGCACGGAAACCATCATTCTCACTCTCGCTGCTAATGCGGCTTACAGCATCGGTTCACCGAGTTCTGCCACCGTGAATTTGTTAGACGACGATAGTCCCGTGGTTAGCATTACGATCGCTGATGGAACCGCTACCGAGACCGGAGTCGGCACAGGGTTACTGACCGTTTCCCGTGTCGGTTCGACAACAAATGCGCTGACGGTCAATTTCACCATCAGCGGTTCGGCTACATCGGGCAGCGACTTCGTTTCCATCGGCACTAACGTTACCATCCCCGCCGGCGCAAGCTCGGCAAACATCACCATCACTCCGATCGATGATCTCCTTCAAGAAGGCGGAGAATTCATTTTGGTCACGCTCAGCTCATCCGCTTCCTACACCTTGAGTAGCTCTTCTTATGCTGGTGTATCGATCGAAGACAACGATGTTGCTCCTGTGGTCACCATCCTTTCACCCGTCGCACAAGCTGCAGTGTTGCCATCCGCACAGGCAATTTTGTTAGAAGCCACGGTGACCGATGATGGCTTGCCAAATCCTCTTGCTACACAATGGAGCAAAGTCAGCGGCCCAGGCACGGTGACATTTGCATCCGCCACCTCAACCACCACAGGTGCCTCATTTTCTGCCGATGGCCGATACGTTCTGCGCTTGAGCGCAACGGATGGATCCCTGAGCCGCACGCGCGATGTCGTCATCCGAGTCGGCGGCACTGATGCACTGATCGGTCGCGATGTCGGCACGCTTGGTGTCAGCGGAACATACAACGAGAATGCTGGCGCTCACACACTCACGGCACGCACCGGAGACTTGTGGGGCACGGCCGACAACGTTTTCACAACCTTCCAAGCCCACAGCGGCGATTGCACCATCAGTGCACGCGTCGTTTCGATCACTGGCACCACCGCTGGTTGGTCGAAGGCTGGCGTGCAAATCCGTTCCACCACGGAGCCGAATGCCAAACAAGCATCGGCCGTCATGACCCCATCCAATGGCATGGCCTATCAATATCGCACGAGCACAGGAGGCAGTACCTCCAATAGCAATACTGCCGCACTCACCGCGCCTTATTGGGTAAGACTCGTCAAAACTGGCGACCTGATTTCCGCTTTCCGCTCCGCTGATGGCATCACATGGACGCAAGAAGGCACCGCGCAGACCATCACCATGCCATCACAGTATTTTATCGGTTTCACCCTCTGCTCGAACACATCTTCCGGCACTGCGAGTGTGACATTTGACAATCTCACCGTGACCTCAACCGCAGCAAACAAAGCGCCACTAGTAGCCGTCGGCGCCGATCAATCAGTCACCTCTCTCATCGCAAATCTCACCAGCGTCACCTCGGATGATAACTTGCCCAATCTCCCAGCCAACGTCAGCTACACATGGCAACAACTCAGCGGACCCGGCACGGCGACATTTGCCACACCGAATGCCGCACAATCGGAAGTCCTTTTCTCCACCGAGGGCACCTACGCGCTCCGCCTCCTTGCCGATGATGGCTTTGTCAAAACCTACGATGACCTTAACGTCAGCGCCACCTCACAAACCGTCACCTTGACCGCTACCGATTCGATCATTTCAGAAACGGGCAGCAATCCCGCCTCATGCACGTTCAACCGCCTAACCAACCTTGGCGATCTCACGGTCAACTACACCATCACCGGAACAGCAACGGCCGCAGACTATGCCACCCTCACAGGATCCATCATCATTCCCGATGGCCAAACATCTGCCACCTTGTCGATTCTACCAATCAACGATACGTTGTTAGAGGGGCCCGAAACCTTGGAAATCACCATCAACAGCGGCGGTTACTTGATCGGCTCACCCGATACCGTCAACTTCACCATCGAGGACGATGACTCACCACCCATCGTCAACATCACCAGCCCGACTGCCTCGACCGTGGCCATTCCCGCAGCTGTGGGAATCATTCTCAGTGCCGAAGTCAATGATGACGGCACGCCTACCCCCGCACTGCTCACGCAAGAATGGAACAAAGTCAGCGGCCCAGGCACAGTCACATTTGAAACGCCCAACCTTCCCGCGACAGCAGCCCTTTTCTCCGCATCAGGCACCTATATGCTCCGCCTCACAGCATCCGATGGCCAGCAATCGACAAGCGATGACGTCACCGTCCACGTCAACGTCCCCACCGTATTTTCGCCCACATGGCAAGACCTCGGCAGCACCAACCCTCCGAGTACGCAATCATTTAACGCCACAACTGGCACCTACACGGTCTCTGTAGGTGGTCGCGCCTTCAGCACACAAACCAATGACGTCGGATCCTTCGGTGCGATGCCCTTCGTAGGGGATTTCGAAATGATTGCCAAAGTCACCTGCAATGATGCGCAGGGCAGCACCAGCGAACGCGTCGGCCTCGTGATTCGCCAAGGGACCGCATCGGGCACGGCCCAAGCATTCATCGGCACCTCATTTACCAACTACATCTGGGCCACGCGCACCACCAACGGCGGAGCAGGCACCGTCACCCAAAACCCCTGGTCCACCGGCGATCGCTGGGTGCGACTGGTGCGCTCAGGTTCAGCCATCACGGGCTTTAGCTCGACAAACGGCACTACATGGACGCAAAGCGGAACCATCAACCTCAC
>CANHKJ010000069.1 GCA_947460915.1 Verrucomicrobiia bacterium | reverse complement strand
GGACTGCGAAACTGAGAGAGCAGGAAATCAAAAGAAACAAGATGGGTTTTTGCATGACCCACATCATACGCAATCCCACCCTGCATCTGTCAAACAGTAGTGAATTTTTCAATGTCTTTTTCCAATCCGTAAACCACCAATCGGTCGCCCGCTTGAAAAACGAAATCCGGCCCCGGCAATCCGCCGATCACTGGAACATCTTCAGGCAATTGATCTTCATGCTTGGCTCGTCGCACCGTTACCAAATTCAAGCCATGTTTGCTGCGTAGCGATGAACCGAGCAATGTCACGCCCACGAGAAATTCTGGACACAACAGTTCCACCACCGCATGCGTCGAATCGACAACAAAGTGCCGCAAAAAGGCTTGGTTCGAAACATGGCGCGCAAACAATTCCGCAGCAAGAGCCTCCACGCGGATCTTTCCACTCACTTGCATCATATCCAGCAACTGCTCCTGCACCTCATGAAATACTCGCGTATAAATTCGCTTAACGCCAATCTTCTGCAGGTGCGCCGTCATCATCAGACTGGCCTCGAAATTTTCGCCCACCGCCACAATCGCCACATCCGCTTTTGCAACGCCAAGCTCTAACAAAACTTTACGATCGGTCGCATCGCCTTGCACGGCCAGCGTTACCACATCTTTCACCGAATCCACATGCGCTTCATCGTTATCGATCGCCATCACTTGATGCCCCGAATGCGCTAACTCGCGCGCGATGCTTGTTCCAAATGCTCCTAATCCTAAAATAACAAAGTTCATAATCTTTTGTTTCTATCGTAAAAATTTTCCTCTTAACCCAATGGCACCCGCGCCTCGGGCAATCGCACGTTCGATGGCTTATGCGTGCCAGACAAAGTCATCGCAAATGTCAAAATCCCAATCCGGCCCGCAAACATCGTCACAATGATCACCACTTTGGAAAAATCACTCAACTGCGAGGTAAGTCCGCGTGTCAATCCTACCGTACCAAAGGCGCTGATCACTTCAAAAATCACATCACCCGCTGCCGCCAACGGATTCCCGATGCCGACGCAAACCGATGCCACTGCGATCCACATTACGCACAAAATCAAGGTCACAAAGCTTCGCTCCACCGCATCACGTGAGGCTCGTCGATCCCACATCACCAAATCGCGCTGACCTAACAACAAACGTTTTGCTTCTAACAAAATGATCGCAAATGTCGTCGTCTTGATACCACCAGCTGTGCCGCCAGGATTTCCGCCAACTGCCATCAACACACAGGCCACCACCAAGGCCGCGGCACCATGACCACCGAAATTCGTGATGTTGAATCCGGCCGTCCGACACGACACCGAGTTAAACAACGCCTCCCACCAACCATTGCCAGAGATCGCAAAGCCAATCATCCCAAACAACAACAGGAAAAATGTCGTCACCGTAGCCAATCGACAATGCACACTCAAGCGAGGCAGCGCGCGCATTTCCCCCGTCCACTTGCGGCGAATTTGCGCCGTGATGTAGCGCGATAATTCCGTGAACAAAGCAAAGCCGAAGCCACCTAACACAATCAACACCATGATCACTGAGTGCACCGCATGATTGTCCTTCACCGATGCATGCATCAAGCCATCACCATAGGTCGAAAATCCAGCATTGCAGAATGCCGAAATTCCATGAAACACACAATCCCACCACAACTGCGACGACCGCATGTGCGTGTCCTGCCAAAAATGATGCAGCAGCAAAATCCCCACCAACTCGATCAACAAAGTCGCGCCGACAATGTGCCACACGAAATTCCCCACCTGCCCGAGATTGTCCTCGCTCAGCAAATCACGCAATGCAACGCGATCGCGCAAATTGATCCCCTGCCCCGCAATCAGCGCCAAGAAATACGTAAGCGTCATCACACCGAGGCCGCCAATTTGAATCAACACCAAGATGATCGCTTGTCCCGTAAACGTAAATTGCGTTTCCACATTCAGTGTCGATAGCCCCGTCACACAAACCGCACTGGTACTGGTGAATAAAGCATCGATCCACTTGATCCCTCCCTCCGTAGCATTCGGTGTCATCAACAAACAAGTGCCTAACAAAATCGCCAACGCAAAACTCAACAAACCAATCAATCCCGGCGGCAAACGATTGAACCATGATTGATCGCGCATCTTGCGAATCGTTCTTACCACTAGAGGCAAAATCAAAGTTAACTGCACCACCCCCATCGCAATGTAAGGCACCGATTTTTTCGGAAAAACGACATCAAGGATCGGCCACAGCGTATCGCCCATGCACATCTGCATAAACGCAAACAGCGGCATGACCAACAACAGCAAGCCTCGCAACAAATGCTGTCGCTTATTGACTAAAAGCATCAAGCCAATCTCAGCCAACGCAGCAACAATCACCATGCCCCAGGTAATGCCACGAATGACTTGCAATACCGACTTATCGACCGGCCAACCGATTTCCCAAACCAACGTGATCAAGGCGAACAACCCACAAAAAGAGGCAATCACCAACAACCGGCCCGACCAAACATGTCGGTCATCCAAACTCACCTGCTTCGCGGTCCAAGGCACGCACAAGTGTATCCCGCCCCACCGACCAAATCAAGCAAATAGCGAGCAATCAAACAACACCATGCCTTGGCTCAAAAATGAATCATACTGAACAATTGCCCTCATCTAAAAACTTCCTGCTTCCCCCTCGTTAAGAAAAATTACAGATCAACGTTATGAATTACATTCGTAATTCTTTTGTTAGCCTCGTCTGCATTTTTTCTATGATCGCTGAAGAACAGTGGGACAAAAAGCTCAACACCACCTACCAATCACTCAAGAAGCGCATGAAAGCCGATGAGTGCTCCGATCTCATTGCGGCACAAATCACGTGGATCTCCTATCGCGATGCCCAAACGAAATCGCTCGAAACCACCCATGAAAAAATGGAGGGCACCATGTGGATTCCGATTCACGCGGAAATGCGCATGTCCATCACCAAGCAACGCGCTCAGCTTCTTGAAAACATGCTACACAACATCACAATGAAATGATTTCCGCTGAGAGATCAGAACGGAACATCATCGTCATCGAAGTCTGACTCATTGCGCAAGTCTTCGGGCGATGGCTCGGCATTGCGCGAAGCCGCCGGGGCATAGCCGCCACGACCTCCTGCTGCGGGAGCTGAACCACCAGCGGCGGCCCGACGAGGAGCAGGCGCAGCACCATCGCCACCACCTGCTTGAAGCTTCCAGCAAGCGAGGTTGACGTAATACTTGCCGTTGTATTCATTGCCGCGAATGTCAAAACTCACGGTCACATCTTGACCGACGCTGAATTGATCGAGCACGGGGCACTTGTCCTTCACGACCTCGAATTTGATGTCTTGCGGGTATTTGTCATGTGCTGTGGTGACAACAAATTCCCGTTTGGTGAATCCGCTCGCGAATGATTGCGTCTCACCAATCCATTTCATACTGCCTTGTGCCTCGTACATGCAGCGATTTTACGAAGCACCTAGCCAATGTCAACGCGATTCTAGGGATGAATAGGATCGCCAGATAGAAAACGAAAAACTCACACCAAAATTCTCCAAACATTGACAAATCCGCGCCGCCACCGATAATCCTGCCACACAATCATGGAAGACGTTATCATCATCGGAACCGGATGCGCAGGTTACACTGCTGCTATTTACACTGCTCGCGCCAATCTCAAACCGCTCATGCTTTCGGGCACGCAGCCTGGCGGACAGCTCACAACCACCACCGAAGTGGAAAATTTTCCCGGTCACCCCGATGGCATCATGGGTCCAGATTTGATGATGCGCATGCAGACTCAGGCCGAGAAATTTGGCAGCCGCATCGCCTATGAAATGGTCGAATCCGTAACGCGTCGCGACGATGGCACTTTCGCGGTGAAAACTGGCAGTGCCACACATGAAGCGAAAACGGTGATCGTTGCAACCGGCGCTGCACCACGCCACCTAGGCCTGCCAAACGAAAAATCACTCATCGGTCGTGGTCTGACATCGTGCGCCACCTGCGACGGAGCCTTTTATCCTGATGTTCCCGTAGCCGTAATCGGTGGCGGCGACAGCGCTTGCGAAGAAGCCGGATTCCTCACACGTTTTGCCAGCAAAGTCTATTTAGTACACCGTCGCGATGAATTGCGGGCCTCCAAAATCATGGCCGAACGTGCCTTGGCAAATCCCAAAATCGAACCCTTGTGGAATTCGGGCGTTAGTGAGTATCTCACCGACGAAAAAGGAGAAATGCGCGCAATCAAGCTGAAAAATCTCGTCAACGGCGAAGAAAGCGAAGTCGAGGTCAAGTGCGTCTTCGTCGCCATCGGCCACGTGCCAAACAGCAGCTTCCTCGAAGGACTCGTCGATCTCGACGAAAACGGCTACATTTTGCAAAATCCTGGTCGCACCTCGACCAAAACGCCCGGACTTTTTGCCGCGGGTGACGTGGCCGACCACTTCTATCGTCAAGCCATCACTGCTGCGGGACAAGGATGCGCCGCAGCTCTCGAAGCCGAACGCTACCTCGCCGATCACGAAGGGTAATCAAAGCTAAAATCATTTCCCCACGCCCCGCGAGCTCGTCTCTCGGGGCGTTTTTTTCTTCTGAAATCGAAGAAAAAAGTTGGAGAGAGTAATCTGGAGGGGACAGCGTTGATGATTATCTTGGCATTTGAAGCAGAGTTTGTTGGTTTCCGATCTTGATGAAAAAAGGGATTGAAAATCCCTTCTCCTTATTTTTTGAGGCTCGTGGCTCACAAAAAAAGCCAAATTTTGAAGCCATTTGAGATATTTTTCTAAAATAACCCACTTTTTGCTTGCCAAGTCCCTGCATACAGGTATTTTTCGCGTCCCGAATTATGGCAAAAGCAAGCTGGATCGCACGAAATAAACGCAAACAAGCAACGGTGGCAAAGTATGCCGACCTGCGCATGAAATTGAAACAAGAAAAAGACTATGTTGGTCTTTCTATGCTTCCTCGTGACGCAAGTCCGACACGCGTGGTCAATCGCTGTGAATTCAGTGGCCGTCGTCGCGCATTCTTGCGCCGCTTCCGCCTCTCCCGGATCAGCTTCCGCGAAATGGCTTCCGCCGGACTCATTCCTGGCGTTACCAAATCGAGCTGGTAATATCGGGCACACATTCAGGCACGCTTTGTGCTTGATGTCACATCGCTCTCTGCGAATATCGACGCGGATCGGACACTACCCGGTTCCGCGTCTTTCTTATGCCAATCTACGAATATATTTCTGAATCTCCCGCAGACCCGAGTCGATCGTGTCGCGTATGCTCCAAGGGTTTTGAACTACGCCGCCCCGTGGATCGGGCACCCCTTCTCGCCTGCCCTCTGTGCAAGCATCCAGTGAAAAAAGTTATTTCTCGGATCAACACCCCGACGATTACCAAACCGATGTCGGTCGTGGATGCCAAAAAAGCGGGATTCACCATCCTTGAGCGCCGTGATCAGGGCGTTTATGAAAAACTTTGATGATGCACTCGATTTTCCCCATCATCGCCTCTGCATCCACGGATTATCCGCCACTGTGGCAGATTATTCTCTACCTTACAGGGATGTTGTGTTTCCTGCTACTCAATGCGTTTTTCGTAGCCGCTGAGTTCGCTATCGTCAAAGTCCGCCCCAGCCAACTGGAGACAGCTGCCAAGGCAAAACCTCGTCGTGCACAAGCGACGCGTGAGGTGACCAGCAATCTCGATCCGTATCTCTCCGCATGCCAACTCGGCATCACCATTGCCTCGCTTGCCCTCGGCTTTCTCGGTGAACCCTTGGTGGAAAAAATTGTCGGCCCTACATTATACTATCTCTTCCCCCAACTCAATGGTGCGAAAATTCTGACCGTTGATGTAGTCTCAGCCATCTCCTTCATCATCGCGATCGTTTCCTTTACGGCATTGCATGTAATCGTTGGGGAGTTGATGCCAAAATCCATTGCCATCCGCAAATCACTAGCCACCTCACTTGAACTCGCGCGTCCGTTGCAAATTTTTGCGAGCCTGTTCTCGATCCCGATTCGTTGGATGAATGGGGCCGCGAATTCGATTCTCAAGAACGTCTTTCGCATCGAGCCAGCCGACGAACACGGTCACGCGCACAGCGCTGAGGAGCTTGCCTACCTCGTAGCAGAGAGCGAGCGCAATCAGAAGGTCACGGAGACCGAACGGGAAATTTTGGTCAATGCTCTTGAACTCAATGAAGTCTGGGTGCGCGATGTAATGACGCACCGCGGCGATGTTGTTTATCTCGATGCCGATCAACCCTTTGCGCAGACCATCGAGATTGCCCATAAATC
Source organism: Verrucomicrobiia bacterium (assembly GCA_947460915.1). Classification (GTDB taxonomy): domain Bacteria; phylum Verrucomicrobiota; class Verrucomicrobiia; order Verrucomicrobiales; family Akkermansiaceae; genus UBA956. The sequence continues at coordinate 5,564 of CANHKJ010000069.1, read as the reverse complement.
CAAGCACACGCGCTTTCCGTTAGTCAAAGGTCACCTTGATAACACACTGGGGCTGATTCACATCAAGGACATTATCAAACTGATGGGTGAGCCCGACCCTGATCTCATGCGCATCAAGCGTGAAATGAAGGTGGTACCTGAAACCATGCCGCTTGACGTGTTGTTGAAATTTTTCCTCAAAGAACGCGCGCACATGGCACTCGTGGCTGATGAATTTGGTCACATTGGTGGCATCGTTTTTCTCGACAACGTCATCGAAGAACTTGTCGGCGACATTCAAGACGAATTCGACAATGACAAATCCGACTTCCACCGCATCAATGAACAAGAGTTTATCGTCGAAGGCACAACGACTCTGAATGATCTAGCAGATTTCGAAGAAGACCTCTACATCGAGAGCGGTGAAGTGACCACCGTGGGCGGCTACATCACGCAAGTACTCGGACGTTTTCCCGAACTAGGAGAAACCCTACAATTCCTTGGTTATGAAGCGCGCGTGACCAGCGTGGACGATCGCCTGGTCGGCCAAATTCACTTCCGTAAGCTCATGCAAGAAGATGCGGAAGAAGAGGAGAAGTAATCTCGTTTTGAGTTTTTAGCCTGATGAAGTTTTAAGCGCAGAACTTAAAACTTTCACCTTTTCTGCAAAATCAAAAAGTTACGCACAGGATTATTCCAAATGGGCCGATTGAAGAGCCCACCGCCCTCGACTTGATCAGACACAAACATTTCAGCGGAACGTCCACCATCGAGATTGAGTGCAGTTTGGATCGGGAAACCTGCGGGGCTAGCGCCGGCGATGGCGTTTGCCAATTGAGACAATGAGCATGGTGCGGTGCGCGCCATCATCCACATTGTGCCACCATCCCAAGCAATAAAGCTGCGCGCGCTGGTTTTTGCGGCATCCAGACCTTTGACTGCAGAAGATTTTTCCGCGAGAAAAGGACCGGCCTGCATCAAATGAGGCGCGTTGAAGTTGCAGCGCTCACGCCGAATGATTGCCGTTTTCCCATGCGCTTCATACCAGACTCCAGCGCCCAGTGATGAAGGATTGTTGCTACCTGCTTTTTTCCCATTCGCGATCACCACGCCTAGCGGTTTTCCTTGAGGCGTAAAAAATCCGGCATTGATTGCAGCGAGGCCGCTCACTGATTCCGCAGCTGCTTGCACATGAGTCCACTGCGTGCCCGGACCGTTGGGTTGATCAAGCACTCGCATGAAGTGTGTGCGCGAGTCAAAACTCACACACTGCATCGCAATCCCACCCACCGTTGTGGTCACACAGCGCGGCGCCGGAGTTTCCACAACAATCGCACGCAGCGGCTCAGCAGCAACGGCATTTAGTAACATTGAGGTCAATGCGAGAAAAATTCGTTTCATCATGGTTGTTGAAAGATAGGACGAGTTGGTGCCGGATTTGATTCATCGGTTTTATGCAATGTGAGTTGCGGAAACGGAATCACCCATTCATTTTCGTTAGCTGCATCTACAGCTCCGCATTGCAATAGACGCTTGATCACATCGTGCTGCGACGCCAATGATCCATCGACGTCGGCAGAAATCTGGAAGTCTAACGAAGATGATGATGCCGAGGCGAACTCGACATTGACCGACTTAATGTTTTCTTTGTCGTAGCGCTCTACGAGTATATTGTAGATGGTATCGCGGATGATTGCGGGAACCGTCGTTGTCGCGAGCTTTTGGTATTGGTAATCAAGTCCAAATAGCGTGCTAACGCGATACTGGGGTGTAATGTTTTCTGGATTTTTTGCAAGATAGGCGCTGGTGACATAGGTTTTATAAGAACCTCCAAGTTTGACCATGACCACTTGATCGGGCGTTTGCTGCACGATTTTTCCAAAGACTCCATCATCAAGCTTGACCCAATCATTTTCGTGCGAGGGAAACCATGGCTCTTTGGGCATGGTAGGGCGCGAGTGGTATGACAGCATCGTCTTAGCAGGCAGCCGCAGCACTCCACCAGTCAAATCTGGATTGCGCAAGACACAGAAAAAATTCAAAGTATCGACGCGCCAAGGCAAGCCATTGATGATCACACGTTCTCCTTGTCGCACGGTGCCGAGATTGAGGATCAAGCGGATTTGCTCAAAGTAGGGCGGTAGAGCTGTTCGTGAGGCCCAGATGAGACCGAACAGTAAAATCAGCATCGCGGTAAGCAAAAGCCAATCATTGCGAACATAAAGCACGATGACTGCGGCAAAGATCCCTGCGAAAAATGCAGCGAACTTCGCGAGGACATCTAGCAAGCGCGTGGCGAATGAATCATTTTGCTGGCGATGCACCGGGCTGTAGACCCGCAGGCGAAGATATATGGCCAGACTACCATACCAAACAAGGCTCAACGCGATGAAAGCGAGCAACAAACTGAGCCCGCGATTTTTCCAGAAATTCGAGAGCAAACTGGTGAGTAATTTCACTACCGATGGAGCATTGCGCTTGCGCTCTTCTAACTGAAAACTCGTGTTGGCAGCGAACCCTTGCGCCTCTTGGCGTTTCTTCTCCCAGCTTTTTTTGATCGACTGCAATTCCTCCAAAAGTTCCGCACTGGGTTTTTCTGAGAGCAATTGCTCGACATTGAGGACGGCTTGATCAGCAAGCTGCTCCTTGGCTTTCCAGCGCGCATATTCGATGGCGAGATTTTCGATCTCACGTGGCTGAGCTGTAGCCTGTCTCAACTCGCGAATCAACGGATGGAAGATGTTTTTCAACTCTTCGTTTAAGGAAAGAGCAGCCTCTGCGGCGGCATCGGTATCTGTGGAAACAATGCCCGTTGCCGTGGTCGTGAGATTTCTTTTGATCTCCTTGATGCGGGCGCTAATGCGGTCAATCTCGGTGCCGAGCTCAGCTTTTTGCTCATCGGTAACTGCTTTCTTGAGCAACTCACGCTGCGAAGTACGATCTTTTTCCTCGGTATTAAGAGCAAGGGTGAGCGCCTCTAGAGCCTCGACTTTGGACACCTCAGCAGGTGGTGTCGGGGCATCAGGTTCTTGCGCCAACAAGGGCGAAAAACAGATAAAAAGCAAGAGCCAATAAGGAAAGCGGATCATGGGAGCGAGATATTGTAAGGGCAAATGTCCGCTACGTCAACGAAGGCATGCAGGAAAGGATGCGGATCATTGCATAACAAATGCGACTTGACGGCATTATGCCGCGGGTGGATGTTCCGAAAATGATCACACCCACTCTAGCGGATCGACAACGAATGCAAAAGAGGCCTTCTGGACCTTCTGTGATGAAGCAACAGTGGGCAAATTTGCTTTTTCTGCACGGACGCATGAAAGCAGAGGATTTGCAAAAACGACTACCCAAAGGCTTGTGGATCGATACTTTTGAAAACGATGCATGGGTCGGCATCGTGCCATTTTTCATGAATCGCATTCGCCCCTGCTACCTGCCTCCAGTGCCTGGAATCTCATGGTTTCTCGAGCTCAATGTGCGCACCTATGTGCACGATGATGCAGGCAACCCCGGCGTCTGGTTTTTTTCGTTAGACTGCAATCAGGCTCTGGCTGTCTCGCTAGCGCAGCAATTTTTCCACCTCCCTTACGAACACGCAAGAATGCAGTCATCGCAACAAGATGGACTCATCGACTACACATGCCAACGCGACGGAGAAAACAGCGTCGCGCACTATCGCTATGCAGCATGCCGCGAAGGAAAAGAAGCAACAGCGGGCACACTGGAACATTTTCTGCTAGAGCGATATCGACTTTTTTCAGCCAACGAAGCGGGTCACATTTTTACGGGTGATGTGCATCACGCACCCTATCGCTTTCAGCAGGCTCGTTGCGAACTCATGTCTCCCCTGCCCGCTTTGTGGGATGAATTGGAATTCCCCATCGAATCTGTGCTCAGTGCAGAAACCGTCAACGTCGAGGTTTTCCCCTTGCGGCGTCACCATTGTTAGAGATTTGTCTCACGCGGAAAAACATTGCCCCAGAGGGAAAAATCACTCATAGTACGACCATGAAAGTAAACGAACAAGCTGTGCTGCGCTTCATGAGCGCGCCAGACTACAGCCCGATGGATCAATCCCAACTCGCACGTGCGATGGGCATTGCCTCCAAAGATCGCGGCGAACTACGCGACATTTTACGCCGATTGACCGAAACCGGAAAGGTCTCGTGGGGAGCTCAGTCACGCTACGCACTCACCAAAGTCCAAGGCAAATCCAAAACGGGAGCGACGCCCAAGCAACTCGTCGGCACCATCCGCTTCGCACCACGTGGTTTTGCATGGGTCTATGCCGATATCGAGGCCCCCGAAAACGTTGGCTGGGATTTTACGCAATTTGATCGCTTCCGCGCTGAGCAGCGCGACTGCGGCACAGCATTGGACGGCGACAAAGTGTTAGTCTCCGTGCTCTCAGCACCGAAATTTTTGCGCAGCCAAGACAAGGTGCAGGAACTGCCCCCCGAAGAAACCGCGCCGAAAGTCAAGGTGGCGCAAGTGGTATCACGCCGCAGTGGCAAGGTGATCGGAATTTTCCGCAAGAAGGCAAAGTTCACTTGGGTGGAGGTCGATGATGTGGCACTCAAAGGTAATGTCGATCTCAGTGTCGATAGCACCGCACAGAATGGACAATTGGTGGTGTTAGAACTGGATCGCTGGGACAAACCGCAGCAAACACCGAAGGGTCGAGTCGTAGAGGTGTTAGGCTGGCCGGGTGATCCAGGGGTGGATATTTTATCGGTGATTCACCGCAATGGCTTGCGTACGACATTCCCTGATGTCGTGATGAAGGAAGCACATGCGACTCCCGAAACCATTCCCACCGAGGAAATCAAGCGCCGTGAGGATTGGCGCGATCGATTGGTGATGACCATCGACCCTGCCGATGCCAAGGACCACGACGATGCGATCTGGGTGGAAAAAGTTTCAACTGGTTGGAAACTCGCGGTGCACATTGCCGATGTTTCCTACTATGTGAAACCTGGCACCGCCATGGATAAGGAAGCTCGTGAGCGCGGCAACTCGACGTATTTGGTCGATCGCGTATTGCCGATGCTTCCTCCTGAACTCAGCAATGGCATTTGCTCACTCAAACCTGATGTGGATCGCCTAACAAAATGTGCGCTGTTAGAGATTGATCACAACGGCCACATTGCCAAAGCCGAATTTGTCGATGCTGTCATCCACAGCCGCGCTAAGCTTTCGTATGAAGAAGCACAGGCCATGCTGGATGGAGACAATAGCGGCGATCCTGCTGCTACTGCGATGGTGCGGGAGGCGTGGGTCATGGCATCGCGCATGCGCACCCTTCGCTTCAAGAATGGTTCGCTCGATCTGGAGTTTCCCGAATTTCGCGTGATCCTTGATGACAAAGGACAAGCCTGCGAGGTCCGCGAGGTCATCCACACGAGCAGTCACCAACTCATCGAAGAATGCATGCTAGCGGCCAACGATGCCGTGGCATTGGCGCTGAAGCGCAAACAGAAACCCGTGATCTACCGCGTGCACGAAGACCCTGATTTTGATAAGCTCAACTCTTATGCCGAGATCGCCCGCACTTTCGGGTATCAAGTTGGCGATCTGAGCAATCG
>CANHKJ010000068.1 GCA_947460915.1 Verrucomicrobiia bacterium | reverse complement strand
TGGTGTGCGCGTCAGGCCTCATCGCGCTATCTAGCAGCTGTGGCCGATGACATCAACGAGCAGCTTGATTGGTTGATGCGGCGTCAATTTTGTTGGCACACGGGATTTTCCATGCTGGGCGAATACCCGCGCTATCTGCGTGCGATCCGCATGCGCATTGATCGCCTTGATAGCTTGCCGATTGCGAAGGATTTGGAAAAAATGGACCGCGTGCGGGATTTGTGGGAACCATGGTTTGATGCGTGGCATTGCGATTCGCAAAATCCCGTTTTGTGGTCTATGGGATGGATGCTAGAAGAATATCGAATTTCCCTCTTCGCTCCCGGAATCCCCGTCAAAGGCACGATTTCCGAGAAGAAGCTGCGGCAAATGTGGGAGGGGATGATGTAGTGAATGCTTAGCGCAGTAGCAGTTCTTCGCAGTAACGATTGAGCGAGGTATTGCGTTGCTGTGCTTTGATCGCGAGTGTCTTGTGCAGTTCTGGACTGACACGCAGAATGAATTTCCCCGTGTAGGTTTTCTGTGCCGATTCAAGCGTGGGGCACGCATCGCAGCTTTCGATGATTTCATTCAATTGTCGCAACACACTCATTTCATCTTTGCCATGGCAGCAAGGACCAATTAAGGGCAGAGCGCTACCAATGTAGCACTGATCTTCGTCCGACCACTCAATGACTTTCATGAGTTTTTGTTTTTGCTTCTTTTTCATGATTGAGATTTTTTGGATTGTTGAATGGCTGCTTTGACAACTGCTTCTTGGTAATGTTTGGCATCGTCACACTGAATTTAGTATCACTTTGATACTATTTGTCAAATGTTTAGGGTTTTCATTAGCGCAATTTCAGGGGGGAATGCATTGAGTCTTCCGCCGTGGCAAAAATTGCACGCCTGCCACTGTTCTAGCATTTTTTTCTGTGCTTACCCATCTGTCCTGCTAAAACTTTTGCATCCCTTTATGGAGATTCTTGATAACATCACCAAACTGCTGGGCGACGACCTCAAAGGCACGCTTGTGCCCGGCGCGAAACTTCGCATCGCAGCTTCGTGTTTTTCGATTTATGCCTACGAAGCTCTCAAGGCAGAACTGGAGCAAGTGCAGTCCCTCGAATTCATTTTCACCTCCCCCACGTTCATCCCCAATGATGTTTCTGATAAGCTGAAAAAAGAGCATCGCGAGTTCCATATTCCGAAAAGAGAACGTGAGCGCAATCTTTATGGCAGTGAATTCGAAGTGCGACTTCGCAATGAGCTTACACAAAAAGCCATCGCCAAAGAGTGTGCCAACTGGATGCGAAAAAAAGCGACTTTCCGTTCCAATCGAGGGCGCGCTCCTATGCAACAATTCGCTTGCGTCAGCGATGGGGGAAATCCCACCGCCTACATGCCTCTGCATGGATTTACTGCCGTGGATCTCGGCTACGAAAAGGGCAATGCCGTATCAAACTTCGTCAACAAGTTTGATGAACAACCCATGACCGGCACTTGGCTCGCGCTTTTTGATCAAATCTGGAATGATAAAGAAAAGCTGGAAGATGTGACGGATCGTCTCTGCGAACATATCGCCTCTGTCTATCAAGAAAATTCGCCCGAACGCATTTATTTCCTGATCCTTTACAACATCTTTAGCGAATTTCTTGAAGATCTCTCGGAAGACGTTTTGCCGAACGATCTTACTGGTTACAAGGACAGTCTCATTTGGCAAAAACTCTTCAATTTCCAGCGCGATGCCGCCACAGGCATCATCAATAAACTGGAAACTTACAACGGCTGCATTCTCGCAGACTCGGTTGGCCTCGGAAAAACATTTACCGCTCTCGCTGTTGTCAAATACTACGAACTTCGTAATAAATCCGTCCTCGTCCTTTGCCCGAAAAAACTCGCGGACAACTGGCTCAATTATAACCGCAACCTTGTCACGAATCTCTTCGCCAAGGATCGCTTCAACTACGACGTTTTATGCCACACCGACCTTTTGCGAACACGTGGCGAATCACTCGGCATGCCGCTCAATCGAGTCAATTGGGGAAACTACGACCTCGTTGTCATCGATGAGTCTCACAACTTCCGCAACAACGATGTTTACGAAGAAGAGGAAAATCGGGAAACACGCTACCAACGGCTGATGAATCGCGTCATTCGTGCCGGTGTAAAAACCAAGGTGCTCATGCTCTCGGCGACGCCTGTGAACAATCGATTCACTGATCTGCGCAACCAACTCGCCCTTGCCTATGAAGGTGATCCCGATCAATTGCAATCGAAACTCCGATCTGAGAAATCCATCGACGAAATTTTCCGCCGCGCGCAAACGGCCTTCAATGCTTGGTCCGCCATGCCCGCGGAAGAGCGCACCGCTTCGGCTATTCTCAATGCGCTCGATTTCGATTTTTTTGAGCTTCTTGATAGCGTGACGATCGCCCGCTCACGACGTCACATTCAGACTTTTTATGACACCAAGGACATTGGAAATTTCCCTGAGCGACTCAAGCCTCACTCTCATCACTGCAAACTGACACAGCGGCAAGACGTCATCGGTTTTAACGACATTTTTGCGCGCCTCAGCGCACTGAAGCTTGCGGTCTATGCACCTCTCACTTATGTGCAGCCGAGTCGCCTCTCCAAGTACCAAGACCTCTACGATGTTGAGGGTGAGGGGCACACTCGCAACTTGAATCAATCAGGCCGTGAGAAGGGCATTCAAGCACTGATGACGGTCAACTTGCTCAAGCGGCTCGAAAGCTCGGTTCACTCTTTCCGCCTAACGCTTCAGAGCTTGGAAGAGAACCATCGTCGCACCTTGGAAAAAATCGCCGCCTATCAGAAAACCGGACGTGAGGTTACCTTTGGCGATATTGCTCCCTCCTTCGCTGATTACGAGCCAGATGAAGATGAACCATTGCCACTACCTGACAGCGATACCATTGGCTCTAAGGTGCAGATTAGTCTATCCGATATTGATCTCCCACGATGGAAGCATGAGTTGGAAGCCGATCTCGTGATCATACGTGATCTACTAGCAGAAATGCGCAAGGTTACGCCATCGGATGATGCGAAGCTCCAGCATCTCAAAACCACCATTTCGAGTAAGCTCGCCTCGCCCATCAATCCAGGAAATAAAAAAATTCTCATTTTCACCGCATTTGCCGATACTGCCGAATACTTGTATCACCACATCGCCACCCATTTTCTCGAACATCATCACATCCACACCGGTGAGGTGACTGGTTCCAGCAGCCCGAAGAGCACGCTGCCCAAGTCCTACGATTTCCAATCTCTGCTCACGCTATTCTCTCCGCGCTCGAAAGAGAAATCGGCCATCTTGCCGAACGAGCTTGGCGAAATTGACATTCTCATTGGGACGGACTGCATCTCGGAAGGACAAAACCTGCAAGACTGCGATTACCTGATCAATTACGACATTCACTGGAATCCCGTGCGCATCATCCAACGCTTCGGACGGATTGACCGCATCGGCTCGCAAAATCAATGCATTCAGCTGGTGAATTATTGGCCGGATATCACGCTCGATGAATACATCAACCTCAAAGAGCGTGTCGAAAATCGCATGATCATTGCGGATGTCACCGCTACGGGCGATGATAATCCACTCGATGCGAAGTCGAACGATGTTTCCTACCGCCGCGAACAACTCCAGCGCTTGCAAGAAGAAGTGATCGATCTGGAAGATCTCAAAACAGGCATTTCCATCACCGATCTCGGCCTCAATGATTTCCGCATGGATTTGCTCAACTACGTCAAGGCGCACGATGACTTGCCGCAGTTGCCCAATGGCATGCACGCCGTCGTCCCCGCCGCTCCCGAGCGCGGCTTACCACCTGGTGCGATATTTGCCCTGCGCAATCGCAATGATGGCGTGAATGTCAATCAGCAGAATCGTCTGCATCCCTACTACCTCGTCTATGTCACCAAAGGTGGAGACATTCACGTCAATCACACCGAGCCCAAGCGTCTGCTCGATCTCGCCCGCGCTGCCTGCAAGGAAAAGCTGGAGCCCATTCCCGAGGCGTATCTCCCTTTCAACAAAGAGACCAAGGACGGGCGAAAAATGGAAGGCTACTCTCAGATGCTCAGCACGGCCATTCGCTCGATGATTGACATCAAAGCAGAAAAAGACATCGATAGCTTGTTTTCTGGCGGCCGCACCAGCGCACTACTCAATACCATTCAGGGCATCGAAGATTTTGAACTGATTGCCTTTCTTGTCGTCGTCACGCCATCCGCACAAACTTCACCCGAGTAGAAACTTGTTCCTCTATCCACCATCGACACGATTTGGCAAAGCGGTTCCTAAGACCCGCATTTTTGCCGCCGTATCCGCGAGCAAGCGCATCAAGGAGCTGTTTTCTGCACATGTCGCCGAGATCGCATGGGCACATAAATTATCCCCCGAGACCTTGCATCTGCCTGCCCGTGATGGCATCACGGAAATTCAAGTCTTCACCCTCTTGCTCAAGGCCGCAGAAATTGACCAAGCCAGCCTGCGCAGCATCGTGCAGACGATTGATCGCGCCATTCCTTTTCCGATCTTTTTTGAATGCATCCACGAGGATCGCATCCGCCACGTTGTTTCCTACAAGCGCCCGAGCGAGGCCGACGCAGCGAAATGGGTCATCGAGACCACCTTTGATCACGGTTGGCAAGCTGCCCCAGAACGTTTGCCGCTTCCCGTGGCCTTGGATCTTGCGGCTCTATACGATCAATGCCTGCGCCATCATCTGCCTCTGCCTGCCCGCCCTCAAGAATCCTTGCGCGCCCACGTGACACGCTTGCTCACCCTTGAGGCGAAACAACGCGAATTGGTTCAGTTGGAAGCTCGCCTCAAGCGCGAGAAGCAATTCAATCGGAAAGTCGAGCTTCACGGCCAATTGCGCAGCCTCACATCGGAAATCGCCAGTCTTGCATCAGACGGTGATTCCTGCTAAAACCACCGCCGAAGCATCTACTGCCTCTCATCTCTCATTATGTATCTGAAAAAACTACGTCTCATCAATTTTCGTCGATTTAGTGGTGATCACACCATTGAATTTGACCGTAAATTGACTGTCTTCGCCGCTAATAATGGAGCGGGAAAGACGAGCATGTTGGATGCGATTGCTTACGCTTTTGGGCCATTTCTGACACAGTTTCCTAAAATCAAAGGCAATGCACCCACTGATACTGATGTGAGCTTCACACGGGAGAAAGACCAACCGTTCGCTTTAATTAGTGCCGAATTATACAAAAAAGATGAAAATTGCAATATTTCAGTTTCGACTGAGTGGGATCGAATCAAGCGATTAAATCCTGCGGCTAAAGCAATTCGCAACGTACAAAATAAGTTATTGGGAATGGGCTACGAAGTCAAAGGTCACACCGACATTCATCACGAAGCCTATTATCTGTTAGATAAAATCGACACTGAAATTATCTTTCCCATCATCGCCTACTACGGAACAGGTAGAATCCTCAATGAGATACCTCCTCGGGGACGCGCATTTGCAAAAGAATTTCATCGCTACCAAGCTTACGAGGACTGTTTATCTTCTAATTCCAAATTTGGAAGACTCTTCTCGCACTTTTATACGCTCGAAGACCTTGAGCGGCGTGAGATCACAGCGCAAAAGGATTTCATGCACCGCAACCCACAGCTTGAAGCAATCCGCAAGGCGATTACGGCATGCATCCCAGAGTATGAATTGCCAAAGACGAAGTTGGCACCTTTTCGTTTTGTTCTAACAAGTCTGTCTGACGGAAAAGAGTATGACATCAAGTTGCTCAGCGACGGCTACAAGACAACGATTTCTATGGTCATGGATATTGCCATGCGAATGGTGCAGGCAAATCCACATTTAGGAACTGAAGTCTTACAAACTCCCGGAATTGTTCTCATCGACGAAATCGAGCTCCACCTGCACCCAAGTTGGCAGCAGCGGATTTTGCTCGATCTGCAGCGCACCTTTCCCAATGTACAGTTCATCTGCACGTCTCATAGCCCGCAGGTGCTATCGACCGTAAAACAAGAATCCATCCGCTTAATTACAGATGAGGGAAATATCCTCACGGGTGAACAAGTGGGAGTGCATACTTATGGTGCGCAGAGTTACTTAATTATGGAGGACTTGATGAAGGTCTCGCCAAACCCTAGGGTCTCCGAAGTGGAAGAGTTGAAAGCTAAACTAATGCAGCGATTGAAAGTGGGCGACCTGCAAATTGATGATTCGGAGATTGTGAAGCTCGAAAACTATGTTGGTAAAGAAGATCCTTTTGTTCAAAATTTGAAAGCATCTACCGCAAAACATACGAGACGTCATGCGTAGTTTCCCCATTCCAACGCTGCCAGCATGCCTCATGGCAATTTCAAGCCAGCGCCCTAATGGACCCTGGTTCGATGGAGATGATCATCACGAGCGAAGCTGTCGTAAGGAAACGCGCATGGTTTTGCTTGCGAACCAAAACAACAACTGTGGTTGGTGTGAACAAGAGATCTCAATTACTTCTTCGCATACAGACCATATCTTACCGAAAGCTAATGCAGCTTACGCGAATCTTACGTTTGCTCCGTCGAATCTGCTAGCATGCTGCGGCACAACATGCAGTCCGACCTGTGGGCATGCTAAACTTGGTCATATTCTTGCCAGTTGGATCAATCCCTATCAAACTCCCAATTTAGAACATTCTTTCACCTATGAAATTAATGGTGCAATGAGCCCTTCATCGACTCTAACAAGCCAAGCATTTGCTGAAGCTTTGGACGCAGTCGATCGAATTCTTCAACTTAATCATAGTGTCCTCAAAACGAAGAGAGAACGATTGATCAATCGTTTGATAAACACTGATTACCATGATAAAACAATTGACCAAATCTATCAGGAAATTGGCGAATTCAAATCGGTAATCGAGCAATATGCGCCCGCCTAGTAATCATCTAAAATCTAAAATCACATCATGAAAAAAATGAAACTCCACACGCCTGATCTGACTGAGGGGAATATTGATCGCATTGCGGCGTTGTTTCCGAACTGTGTGACGGAGGCGATGGATGAGGCGGGGCAATTGAAGCGGGCGATTGATTTTGATTTGTTGCGCCAAGAGCTGGCGGGGGATGTGGTGGAGGGACCGCAGGAGCGGTATCGGTTGGATTGGCCGGGGAAGCGGGCGGCGTTGGCTTTGGCGAATGCGCCGATTGATTTGACCTTGCGCCCTTGCCCCGAGGAATCGGTGGATTTTGAAAATACGCAGAACCTTTACATCGAAGGAGATAACCTGGATGCGCTCAAGCTCCTGCAAGAAACCTACCTCGGCAAGGTCAAGATGATCTACATCGATCCGCCCTACAATACCGGCAATGATTTCATCTATGATGATGACTTCTCCATGAGCCGCGATGACTACGCCAGCAGCTCCGGTGCCGTGGACGAAGAAGGCAATGTCATGTTCGATGAAGAAAAGTGGAAACAGAACTCCACCAGCAATGGCCGCTTCCACTCGGAATGGTTGAGCATGATGTATCCAAGATTGAAGCTCGCGCGGAATTTACTTGGAGAAGACGGCGCAATTTTTGTCTCCTGTGACGAAGGGGAGCAATCTCGTGTTCGGCAAATAATGGACGAGATTTTCGGAGCCGCAAATTTTGTTGCCGACTTGGTTTGGGCCGGAGGCCGAAAAAATGATTCGCGCCTGATTTCAGTCTCACACGAATATATTGTCTGCTATGCTCAAAACAAAGACAATCTGAGAAACAAGGATGTTAAATGGAGACAAAGAAAAAAGGGGTTAGATGAAATCTACTCTCAGCACGACAAATTGAAGCGTGAGCATAAAAACGATTTTCCCGCTATTACTCGTGAACTAAAAAAATGGTTTAAAAATCTGCCTGAAAGCCATCCTTCAAAATCACACTCTCACTATTCGCATGTAGACAGCCGTGGAGTCTATTTTCCTGACAATATATCATGGCCAGGTGGAGGCGGTCCAACTTATACAGTATTACATCCGGTAACTGGCAAAGCTGTTAAAGTTCCTTCGCGAGGTTGGATGACCAGCGATCCGAAAAAAATGCAAAATTGGATCGATGAAGATCGCGTGCATTTCGGAATTGATGAAAATTCTGTTCCTTGTATAAAGTCGTATTTAAAAAATAGAGAAATGCAGGCACCCTATAGCGTTTTTTATCAAGACGGACGGGCCGCATCAAAGCGACTACGGACCCTAATGAGCGGCGATATTTTCGATTTCCCTAAAGATGAGGAGGTTATTGGTGGATTGGCTGAAATGATGACGTCACAAGGCGACATCATCATCGACTTCTTCTCCGGCTCTGCCACCACGGCCCACGCTGTTATGCAGCTCAACGCGGAAGATGGAGGCAAACGTCGGCACATCATGGTGCAGTTACCTGAGCCCTGCGATGAAAAGAGCGAGGCCTACAAAGCGGGCTACCAGACCATTGCCGAAATTGGCAAAGAACGCATCCGCCGCGCGGGTCAAAAGATTTTGTCCGAGTGGCACGCCAAACAAGCTGCTGCCGCTGAAAACTTAAAACTTGAAACTGAAAACTCTGGCGCATCCGCGCCAGACGTAGGCTTTCGCGTATTGAAAATCGATAGCTCCAACTTCCGCGATGTCCAGCGCACACCAGATGAATTGGATCAAGCAGAACTTTCCTTGCACACCGAGCACATCAAGCCCGACCGCAGGGCACAGGATTTGCTGTTTCAGGTCCTAGTCGATTGGGGCGTGGATCTTTCCCTGCCGATTCGCGAAGAAAAAATCACCGCAGAAAGCTCGAACTCTAAGGGCAAAAAGGAATCCAAAGAATACACCGTTTATTGGGTCGATGAAAACGTGCTCGCCGCCTGCTTCGATGCCGCCGTGCCAGAATCACTGATCCACAGCATCGCCGCACGCAAGCCGCTGCGCGCCGTCTTCCGCGATGAAAGCTACGATGATGATAGTAATCGCATCAACGTGGAGCAGATATTCAAACTCCTCAGCCCCGCTACAGAAGTGAAATCACTCTGAGCTAGCCGCATCGCATGAAACTCAAATTCAAGAACCAGGCCTACCAAGCAGACGCTGTACGCGCCGTAGTCGATTGCTTTCAAGGCCAGCCAAAGGCCAGCAGTCTGAAATATGCGATCGATCCCGGCGCGGCATCGTCACATGGCTTCGTTGCATTGCCCGGCACCGAGCAAGATGGCTTCGCCAACGCCTCCCTGGCCATTCCCCCCTCGACGATTCTCAAGAACTTGCAAGAAATTCAACGCGAGCAAAAAATCCCCGTATCCGAACTCCTCAAAAGCACGGACATTTCCAAGCTGAATTTCGACATCGAGATGGAAACCGGCACGGGCAAAACTTACTGCTACATCAAGACAATGTTTGAGTTGAATCAGCGCTATGGCTGGAGCAAATTCATCGTAGTAGTGCCCAGCATCGCCATTCGTGAGGGCGTAGCCAAATCATTCCAAGTGATGGCAGAGCATTTCCGTGAGCAATACGGCAAACAAGCTCGCACCTTCATCTATAACTCGAAGCACCTGCATCAACTGGAGAGTTTTTCTTCCGATGCAGGGATCAACGTGATGATCATCAATGTGCAGGCCTTTGCCACACGTGGCGAAGATGCGCGGCGCATCTACCTTGAATTGGACGAATTTCAATCGCGCCGCCCCATCGATGTCATCCGCAAAAACAACCCGATCTTGATTCTCGATGAGCCGCAAAAAATGGAAGGCAATGCCGCCGTCACCAAGCTCAAGGAATTTGATCCCTTGATGATTCTGCGCTATTCCGCCACTCACAAAACCGAGCATAACAAAGTCTATCGTCTGGATGCGCTGGATGCCTACAATCAAAAGTTGGTCAAAAAGATTGCCGTGCGTGGTGTCACCGCGAAGGGACTGGCTGGCACCAATGCCTATCTCTATCTGGAGAACATCCGCGTCTCACCCAGCAAGCCACCCGAGGCGATGATTGAGTTTGAGCGCATGCAAAGCAGTGGCATCAAGCGCGTGAAACACCTACTCGGCAAGGGCGATGACTTGTTTGCTCTCTCGGATCATCTCGAACAATACCGCGAGGGATTTGTCATTTCAGAAATCAATGCCAATGACGGCGTTGTGCTATTCACCAATGGCCTCGTGCTCAGTGCCGGCAAAGCGCAAGGAGATGTGAATGAGACATTGCTGCGCCGCGTGCAAATCCGTGAAGCGATCAAAGCGCATTTTGAAAAAGAGCAATCGCTGTTCGCACGCGGCATCAAAGTGCTCACGCTGTTCTTCATTGATGAAGTGGCCAAGTATCGCCAATACAATGCCGACAGCGACGAACCTGGACTCTACGCGCAGATTTTTGAAGAAGAATACAATCTGAAACTGAACGAAGTGTTAGGGATCGAAGACACACCGTATCACAACTACCTGCGTAGCATTGCCACCAACCGCACCCACAATGGCTACTTTTCCCAAGACAAAAAAACCAAACGCTTTGTCGATTCCAAAACCTCTGCCCGTGGGGAGACAGCCGGAGAAGCCGATGATGTGGATGCCTACGATCTGATCCTCAAAGACAAAGAACGCCTGCTCTCGCTCGATGAGCCCGTGCGTTTCATCTTCTCCCACTCCGCCCTGCGCGAGGGCTGGGACAATCCGAATGTCTTTGTGATATGCACCTTAAAACACAGCGATAACACTGTCACCCGCAGACAAGAAGTAGGCCGTGGCATGCGCCTCGCCGTTAACTCCGCAGGCGAGCGCGTGGACGATCCCGCCATCGTGCATGACGTCAACGTGCTTACCGTCGTAGCGAGTGAGAGCTACAAAGACTTCGTTAAAGCGCTGCAAGCTGATATCAGCAAATCCATTTCCTCCCGTCCCCGCGAGGCCAATGTCGGCTACTTCAAGGGCAAAGTTTTTGAAACTCCAACGGGAAATGTTACCGTTACCGCAGAAATGGCAAAACTCATCGAGCGCTACTTGGTGAAGAATGATTACACCGATACTGACGATCACATCACAGAACAGTATCATAGTGACAAAGAAGCAGGAACACTCGCCAAGCTCCCCGCAGAACTTGCGCCATTCGAGGAACATATCTTTGCCTTAATCGACTCCGTCTTTAACGATAAAGACATACCGACACCCGATAACGGACTGGCGACACAGATCAACCGGAAAAATGCGAATTTTGAGAAAAAAGAATTCCAAGAACTCTGGAACAAAATCAACCGCAAGGCTGTGTATTCCGTGCACTTTGATTCCGAAGAATTGATCAGCAAGTGCATTAACAAACTTGATCAAGAGCTCAACATTGCCGCCTTGCAATACGTGGTGACAGGCGGTGAGCAAAAGGCGACGACCAATTATCAAGAATTACTCGGCGGTGAATCATTCATGGTGAGCACCAGCACTACGGAAAAGATCAACACCAGCGTTCTCTCTGTCGTCAAGTATGACCTGATCGGCAAAATCGCCGAGGCGACGATTCTAACGAGACGCACGGTAGCCCGCATTCTCAGTGGCATCAATGTGGCGGTATTTGGGCAATACAAGAGAAATCCTGAGGACTTCATTCTCAACATGAGTCGAATCATCAATGAGCAGAAAGCCACAATGATCGTCGAGCACCTGCGCTATGATGCGACAACAGGAATCCATGAAACGCCGGAGATTTTCACCGAACGCAAAGAAGATTTAAGCAAGGGCTTTAAGGCGCAACATCACATTTACGACTACGTGTTTACCGATTCCGCAAATGAACGCACCTTCGTCGGTGAGCTCGATGCCAGCACGGAAGTCGTGGTGTATGCCAAGCTACCGAAAACGTTTTTCATCCCTACGCCCGTAGGCAACTACAATCCAGACTGGGCCATTGCCTTCAAGAAAGATCAGGTGAAACACATCTTCTTTATTGCTGAAACCAAGGGCAGCATGTCATCGATGCAATTTCGCAAAATCGAAGCAGCCAAGATCGAATGCGCGCGGAAATTTTTCGCCAGTATCAATCAAGATCAAGTGCGCTACGAAGTCGTCGATAGCTACGGCAAGCTGATGCAGATTGTGCAGTGAGGTAAGCAAAAAAAACGCCCACCGGGATTCGGTGAGCGTTTTGAGAATGATCGTTGCGGACAAATTATTCGCCCAGACCGAAGCGCACGTAGCGGCGCAGGGTGAGGGTGTCGCCGAGCTCTTTGCCTTTGGCTTCGAGCAGGGACTTGACGGTCACGCTGGGGTCTTTGACGAAGCC
>CANHKJ010000067.1 GCA_947460915.1 Verrucomicrobiia bacterium | reverse complement strand
ATGCAGTCCATTTTTTGCTTCTTCCAGGGATCTGCGGCGGCAGCGGGGCTGGCGTAGAAGTGGGGGAAGGAAGTGAGGAGGGTATCGACGATGCGAAGTTTGTTGGCCTTGATCGAGGAGCCGGTCTCGGTGACATCGACGATGGCATCGACGAGATCAGGGACTTTGACCTCGGTGGCACCCCAGGAGAATTCGACTTCGGCGTTGATGCCTTTGGCGGCGAGGTAGCGTTGGGTGATGCCGACGCCTTCGGTGGCGATGCGTTTGCCCTCGAGGTCCTCGGGTTTCTGGATGGGTGAATCTTCTGGCACGACGAGCACCCAGCGGGTAGGTCGGGCAGTGGCGCGGGAATAAGGAAGCTCGGCGAGATCGACGAGGTCGGCACCGTTTTCGTAGGCCCAATCGTAACCAGTGATGCCGCAATCGAGGAAGCCTTGGTCGATGTAACGTCCGACTTCTTGGGCGCGGATGAGGTAGATATCGAGCTCGGGATCGTTGGAGGTGGGTCGCAGTCCGCGATTGGATACGTAGACTTCGTAGCCAGCCTTGGCGAGAAGCTCCACGGTGGGGGCTTCGAGGCTTCCTTTCGGAATGGCGATCTTGAGTGTGCGTTGGGACATGGACGGGGGGCGGGTTGTAGATGGGTTTTTCGGAGAAATCAAGAAAAAGGCGCTTTTTTTTGATTTTTTCTGGCATCAGACAAAAATTATCAGGGGAAGTTAAGTATTTTGGTCACTGGTCACTGGTCACTGGTCACTGGTCACTGGTCACTGGTCACTGGTCACTGGTATCTTTCTTTGCTACTTGCTACTTCACCAGGGGGGTGAAGTCGATGATGCGGGGGAGGGTGATTCTTACTCAGAAAAAATGCTAGAGAGTCCGCCGAGTGCGCCGCCTTGTTCTTGACCACCACCGCCGGCACCGACGATGCGTGCAGCCATGCGCCCGAAGGGCAGGCTCTGGAGCCAAACGGTGCCGTGACCTTGCAGGGTGGCGAGGAAAAGTCCTTCGCCGCCGAAGACCATGGATTTTAGGTTGCCCGCGCGCTCGATGGAGTAGTTGATTTGGTTGGTGAAAGCGACGAGACAGCCAGTATCAACGAGCAGTTTTTCGCCTTTCAATTCCTTGCGGACGACCATGCCGCCGGCGTGGATGAAGGCCATGCCGTCACCGTTGAGGCGCTGGAGGATGAAGCCCTCGCCGCCGAAAAATCCTGCACCGAGTTTTTTGTTGAAGGCCATGCCGATTTGCGTGCCCATGGCGGCGCAGAGGAAAGCATCGCGTTGGCAGAGGAGCTCGCCGCCAAGTTGGGAGAGATCGACAGGGATGATGGTGCCGGGGTAAGGCGAGGCAAAGGCCACGGTTTTTTTGCCTGCGCCGCGGTTGGTGAAGTGGGTCATGAACAGGGATTCGCCAGTGAGTGCGCGCTTGCCTACGGCCATCAATTTACCCATGAAGCCGCTATCGGGCTGGGAGCCATCGCCCATTTTGGTCTCGAAAGCGATCCCATCTTCCATGTAGTTCATGGCTCCTGCCTCAGCGACAACGGTCTCGCCGGGATCGAGCTCGATCTCGACCATTTGCATGCTCTCGCCGAGAATGGTGAAGTCGATCTCGTGCGAGCGTTTTCCTTTGTTGGCAAGTTGTGTCGGTAGTGCCGGTGGAGTGCTGCTGGGCGGAAACAAAGCTGGCAGAACTTGCGCGGCTGGTTGCCACTCGGTCATGCCAGTGGACCAAACAAAGGTGTCGGCCTTGAGCGTGCCGCTGAGGACCAGTTCACTCAGGTTTTCTTCATCGGAGGTGCCATTGCTGCCGGACGGTGTGTGATAGTGCCATTTTTTCATCGCTGTGATTTTACTGCGATTTCGATTCGGTGCAACAGGGAAAATGCGACATGTTAGTTAGAGCATGCGCCTGAGTGACTCAGTGCGATTGATTTCACTTGCGTGGCAGGAGTTGACTGATGGGGAAATGCTCGATGTTAGAGATCGCGATGATTTTTTCCAACAAGCAAAGGGAGGCGATCGCATCGTAGAGGGCATCGTGCCAAGTTTTGTTAGGGCAGAGAGCATCGATCTGCGGCTTGAGTCCTAGTTCGGTGCACAGGCTGCCGAGTGAGTGATCACCCGCTTGCGGCCAGACGCTGCGAGCGAGCAAAAGGGTATCAACCCACGGCCCAAAACCATGGCCAGGAAAGGCGCGGAGGAAACGTTTCTCGGTGCCTTTGCCGTGGGCCACGACGATGCGACCGTGCAAGTGCTCCTTGAGCGTCGGCCATAGCGAGCGCAGACTGGGCGCATCGAGCAAATCATCGCGGGTGATGCCGTGAACTTTCTGTGCCGCCCAAGTGATCGGTCCATCGGCGTGGAGGTAGGATACGAAGGCGTTGTGGTGGCCGCGAGCAATGGACCAAGAGGCGAGACCGATCTGGATCGGCACATCGGTCATGCCCCGTGCGGCACCAGCCGACTCGAAGTCGATGGCGACGAAATGGGCATCTCGGATGAGGCAATCGGCATGCATGAAGGTTCGCGCATCCTACGCGTGAAGCGCTAGCTCTGACAAGCAGAACTGAGCAAACTCAGGCGATGATGTTGGTGACGATTTTTCCGTGCACATCGGTAGGGCGAAAATCTCGACCCGAGTAGTGAAAGGTCAGTTCCTCGTGGTTCATGCCGAGCAGGTGAAACATCGTGGCGTGTAGATCATGAACGTGCACGGGTTGGTCCACCGCGGCAAAGCCAAATTCATCGGTGCTGCCGTGGACGTGACCGCCTTTGACTCCACCGCCAGCCATCCACACACTGAAGCCGTAGTGATTGTGATCGCGCCCTTTCATCACGCCCTTATTCGAGCCGGCTTGTGGTAGCTCGACCACTGGGGTGCGGCCAAATTCTCCACCCCATAGCACTAGGGTCTCATCCAGCAGACCGCGCATTTTGAGGTCAGTTAGAAAGGCGCCGATCGCTTGATCGCACTCCTTGGCGAGACGTCGATGGTCCTCGATGTCGTCGTGACTATCCCACGGCTGGCCTGCGCCATGCCAGAGTTGCACAAAACGCACACCGCGCTCGATCAAACGTCGGGCCATGAGGCATTGGCGCGCGAAATTTCCTGGCCCATACATGTCGCGGATGTGTTGGGGTTCACGCGAGATATCGAAGGCATCGGTGGCATCGGTTTGCATGCGATAGGCAAGCTCGAAGCTCCGAATGCGCGCCTCCAGTTGCGGATCGTGCTGTTGCTCCCGCAGGTGTTGCTCGTTCACTTGACGCAGGAAATCGAGTTGTTTCGCCTGCCTTGCATCGCGCACTTGCGTGTTGCGAAGATTTTCGATCATGTCCTCCACTTGCTGAATCGAGGAATCGAGATAGGTACCTTGGAAACGGCCCGGCAAAAATGACGAGCGCCAATTTTCCGCTCGTTTGATCGGCATGCCACCAGGGCAAAGCGATACGTAGGCGGGGAGATTTTCGTTTTCGCTGCCGAGGCCATAGGTGACCCACGAGCCCATGGACGGTCGCGGCAATCGGCCTTCGCCACAGTTCATCAACATCAGCGATGGCTCATGGTTCGGCACATCTGCCGTCATCGAGCGGATCACGCAAAGATCGTCCGCATGCTGAGCCGTATGGGCAAAAAGTTCACTCACTTCTAGCCCCGATTGACCATAGCGTTTGAAGGAAAAAGGTGAACGCAGGGCCGCGCCAGTCGGGCGCTCGGTCTTGCGACCATCCAAAGAAATTTGCTTGCCGTGCTGTTCTTGCAAGGCGGGCTTGGGATCGAAGGTATCCACTTGCGAGGGGCCGCCGTTCATGAACAAATGCACCACGCGTTTGGCCTTTGGCGCATAGTGAGGTGTGCCGGGTAAGGGCTTTTGTGCGGCAGAGGCGGACTGCATGAGATTGCCGAGCGCCATGGTGCCAAAGCCCATGCCGCAACGACGCAAAAAATCACGTCGGTCAGTAATCAGGTCGCGAGCTTGCCAAGGGTGGTGCATGTCTGGTGACGATACGATGCCAGAGCATCAATCGTTACAAAAAAATTCGCCAACCCGTGAGTGCTACGTCACACGGACCTGCGATGCCATGGCGATTAAGCCAAAAGTTTTTGCAAATGTTTCGTCAATGATGCGCCGATCGCGTGAACGCGTTTGGCTTGCGCTTCGCCCTTCAGATGCCCCTCGCCATCGAAGGCTTCGAAGGCAGAACCGATGGCGATTTGATCGGGCAATACGGTGATGCCGATGTTGCCGAGGATCGAGCGCAAATGCACCAGTCCACGCAGGCCGCCGAGCGCACCCAGTGAAGCCGCGCAGATGACTGCGGTTTTTCCGGCCAAGGCCGAAAGGTTTTTTTCCCCTTCACTGTCGCCGCGCGATACCCAATCGATGGCGTTTTTCAATGCCGCTGTGATGCTGCTGTTGTATTCGGGCGAGGCGATGATCAGGCCATCATGTGACGCGAACAGTTCTTTCAAACGTCGAGCCGCTTCTGGCTTTCCGGATTCGGATTCGAGGTCTTCATCGAACAAAGGCATCGGAAAATCGCGCAGCGAAATCACAGTGACTTCGGCTCCGGCGGCAACTGCTCCCGCAGCGACTTCGGACGCGAGAAGTTGGTTGTAGGAAGCGCGCCGCAGGCTACCGCCAAGGGCAAGAATTTTTGGTTTGGTATATGCATTCATAAAGTGCTTGTTAGTTGTTGTATTACTATTTTTATCGTAGATCAAAAAGAAGAGCCTCGCTTTCGGCAGTGGCGGCGATGTTCCAGATGCCTGCTGACTCGGTGCTGATCGCATCACCAGCGTGCAAGGTTCGGCCATCGACGATCATTTCACCGCGAATCATTTGCAGCCACAGACCGCGATCTTCGGCGAGTGTATGTTCGACGTTTTCCCCAGCACCGAGGCGCAGACGCCAGACATCCGCATCTTGATGAATCGTTGCCGATCCATCGCGTCCATCGGCCGAGATGACCAGCACCTTTCGATCGTTTTCGCTGGCAGAATCGGGATGCCATTCGGTGTAAGAAGGTGTGAGACCGATGCTGCGCGGTTGAATCCAGATTTGCAGAAAATGCGCAGGCTGATTCGCACTGGGGTTGAATTCGCTATGCGTCACGCCTGATCCCGCGCTCATCAGTTGGATTTGTCCGGGCGACAAGGTGCGGCCATTGCCCATGCTGTCTTTGTGTTCTAGTTCTCCTTCCAGCACATAGCTGAAAATTTCCATGTTGCGATGTGGATGTGTGCCGAAGCCGCCGCCCGGTGCCACGCGATCTTGATTGATCACACGCAGACTGCGAAATCCCATATGCTTGGGATCATAGTAGTCGGCAAAACTAAAAGTATGCCATGAGTCCAGCCAACCATGATTGGCGTGCCCGCGTTCGTTCGATTTTCTGATGCTTGTTTTCATAACGTTTACTTCGTTGTCGTTCACGAGATCAACCTAGCGCGTTTTTCCCAAAAACGGAAATATCATTTTGGTTGTCTGAGCATATGTTGCAGTGATTCATGATGGAATATAGGACTACGTTATCTGCGCAATTCCTTGCATGACATAGCTCCCGCGCTTCCCCTGTAAGATGTCAGCCATTTCTGCGTAGCATTTCCCATGTGCAAAAAATGGCTCACTGTTTTGGTAACTTGCCTGTTAGGAGTCACGATGACGGCTTCAGCCGAAGGCCCATACCCTGTAGATCCCGACTCGACGGTGCAAGCCGACGTGCCGCAGGGGAAAGTCGAAAAATTTCATTTCGCCCAGAGCCGCATCTACCCCGGCACCCAGCGCGATTACTGGGTCTACGTGCCTGCGCAATATGATGCCAAGAAACCCGCTGCGCTGATGGTCTTTCAAGACGGTGAAGGCTACATGAATCCCAAGGGAGCGAACAAGGCCACCATCGTCATGGACAACCTGATCCACAAACAGGAAATGCCCGTCACCATCGGCGTCTTCATCAACCCTGGAGTCGTTCCCGCTCCTGGCCCTAGCGCGCAGCCACGCTTCAATCGCAGCTTCGAGTATGACGATTTTTCTGATAAATACGCCCGATTTTTGATCGACGAATTACTGCCCGAGGTCGAAAAACGCTACAGCATTTCGCCCCATCCCGATCATCGCGGCATCTGCGGCGCTTCCTCTGGTGCCATCGCCGCCTTCAATGTTGCTTGGTTTCGGCCCGATTCCTTTCGTCGTGTGTACTCGATGATCGGCACCTACGTCGGATTGCGCGGTGGCGATGAAATTGCGACCCTCGTCCGCAAAACCGAGCCCAAGCCGCTTCGCATTTTCCTCCAAGACGGCAGCAATGACAATAACATCTATTGCGGCGACTGGTGGATGGCCAATCAAATGCTCGAGCGCTCGCTGAGATTCTCAGGCTATGATGTCGAGCATGTCTGGGGCGAAGGCCAGCACTCCCACCAACATGGCGGTGCGATTTTTCCGCAAGCGATGCGCTGGTTGTGGAGCAAAGACTCTCGCGAAATCAGCACCCACTACGATCGCTCGCAAAGCCGCGCCAAGCAATTGCTCCTGCCGGGCGAAGACTGGAAGCTCATCAGCAAAGGCCACAGCTTCACCGAGGGTCCCGTCGCTGGACCGAATGGCGAGGTGTATTTTACCGACATCCCACGCAGCGAAATTTGGCAGATCGCCGCAGACGGCACCACCTCCGTATTCCTGAAAAACACCAGCAACACCAATGGCCTATGCTTCGGTCCCGATGGTCGGCTCTACGGCTGCCGCGCTGGCACCAAGGAAATCGTTTCATGGGACCTCAAAACCAAGCAGGAAAAAATTCACGCCCGCGACATCGAGGCCAATGACCTCGTCGTCGCTCACGATGGCACCATCTATGCCACCGAACCACCGAAAAAATCCGTCTGGTTCATCAAGCCCGGCGCGCCGAAAAAACTGGCGCACGGCAGCTTCAATGGCGTCAACGGCGTGACCCTGACTCCCGATCAATCCCGCGTCGAAGTCGCCGATCCAGCTGGTCGGTTTGTGTATACCGGAACCCGCAAAGCGGATGGTTCCTTGATCAATGTGCAGCCCTATCATCACCTCCATGTGCCCTCCGCCGATGTCAACACTCGCAGTGCCGCCGATGGCATGGCCGTCACCCGCGATGGCTGGTTACTCGTCGCCACCGCTCTCGGCATCCAGATCTTCGATCAACCTGGTCGTGTCAATCTGATCCTGCCGCCACCCAGCGGAGCCCGCTATCCCTCGAACGTCTGCTTTGCCGGTGCCGACCGCAAAACCATTGTCATCACCTGCGGCGATCGCGTTTACCAACGCAAAACCAACATGACTGGCGCCCTTTCCTGGGAGCCCCCCACCGACCCCGGTAAGCCGGGGTTGTGAAGAACGAGTTGAACCACGAAAAACACGAAGCACACGAAAGTTTTGAGCTGCGCTAGATAAACAGAATTTTCAACGCCTTTTCTTCGACGTGCTTCATGAAATCACTCACTTGGTTACAGAGAGAATCCAGCTTGCGACTTCGTTTGTGAAAGCCGTCGGTTGATCCCTGGGGACGCGGTGGCCTGAGTGGGCGATGGTTTTTTGGGTAGCGTTTGGGAGGAAATGGCTCGCGCGGTGGGCGATATCGGTGAATTTTGGATCATGATCACCGCTGATCCACAGCACGGGTTCGGTGATTTCGGCAATGCGGGGCCAGAGGTTTTCTTGGGCTCCGAGCGACCAATCGATGAAGCTGCGTGCGATTTCTTTGCGGCGCATCGACAATGCTGGGCGCTGTAGCGGCGTGGGCCGGGGGACATCGGGCGGTGATTGCAGGATGTCCTGTGAATTCCATTTCTCGATGAGTGATTCCCAGGGATCATGCAGGCAGCGCACAGACCATGTGGTATCGTGCTGCAGACGCGCGGATTTTTCTGCTGGATCGGCTAAGCCGGGGTGAGCGGAGACGATGATTGCAGCAGTCCAGGGGTGATTATCGGCCAGCAAGGAGTGCAGAGCAATGCGTCCGCCCATGGAGTAACCGACTAGTATGTTTGTTTTTGGGTTGGTGCTGGCCTCATCGTTGATGGCTTGCGCGGTGGCGGTGAGAGAGCGCGGGCAGCAGTCGAGAAAGCGCCAGAGATCGACCATTCGAACTTGCATGCCACGCTGGGCCATGGCGTGGGCAAATGATTGCCAATCAGTAGCGGCACCGAAGGCTCCATGGAGGCACCAGAGCGTTATGTCGGCGGGTTTTTTCATGAAATACGATCCCAGCGGTTCCAGAATTCGGTGGTCTGGGAGGCGTCGGGGAAAATCTCGCAGACCGTGCAGTTGTCGCCGGGGGTGAGGTTATCGAGGTCATCGAGGCTGCGCACGGCGAGGTAGCTCATGTTCCACATTTGTGCCCAGCCAGCGAGCTCGGTGGTGTGGGGATTGGTCATGAGTTGGCGCGCTTTTTCCTGCATTTCGCCAAGTTGGGGGAGTCGATCGAAGATTTTGCCGCCGCCGTTGTTGATTACGACGATGACGCGGTCTTGTCGCACCAGTTGATCGAGTATGAAGGGAGCAGCGAGGTCGTAGAGGGTGGTGAGATCCCCGACGAGCGTCCATGCACCATCTTCGTCGGCAGTCCAGCCGAGCCAAGTGCTGAGCTGGCCATCGATGCCGTTGGCGCCGCGGTTGGCCCGTACTTTGGTGACGGGTCGCATGTCTTGCGCGAAGAGATTCCACTCGCGGATGGGCATGCTATTGCCGAGGAACATGGATTTTCCGGTGGAGGCGTAGAGGGAAATGGCGCGAACCCAAGCGGCCTCCGATTCGGGAAAGGCTTCGAGTAAGTCATCGCGTAGGGCAGCGCGGCGAGCTGTTTTTTCGAGAATCTCGCTGGGGTCTTCCATGGGCTCAGGCTGGCCGAGGGCCTTGACAGCGCGGGCGATGGGAGCGTGAAGAACATCGGACGGGCGGGCCAATCCAGGGAAGCCGGTGCGTGTGATCGACCAGACTTCGATCTGCGGGGAGTTTTCTAGATCGCGCCAGAACCGACCAGTTGGAACATCGCCGATGCGTAGTACTTTTCCCGGAGGGGATTGGCGGAGAAGCCGATCGCCATCGGGCAATTGCAAGCCGCCGAGAGCCTCGCGCAGCCCGCTAGTGGCATCGGCCAGCACGGGGGCTCCCAGATCTTGCAGGAAATTCCACACGGTCTCTTGTTCATCGGGCTCAAGGCCGCCTAGTAGAACGACAGTGCCAAGCTCATGTTCGTCGCGCAGCCAGCGAGCTAGCGCGGCGACGTCGAGTCGATTTTTGGTTTCGGCAGCAGCCGTAGGTGCATCCGTCCAGGTGATAGGCTGGATGGTAAATTTTTCATCGAGTGAAATATTGCAGTGCCAAGGGGCATCGCATGACCAGTCCATGACGCAGCCTGTGGGGGCATAGATGCCGAAAATGCCTTCTTGCTCGATGGCTTGTGGAGCACCAGTTCCGCTAAAACCATCTGGTCGGTCGGCAGTGATGGCGAGCAGGGGTCTTTTTTGGTAATAGGCCTCGATGATGGCGGGTAAAAGTTCGGCCACGGCGGTGCCGCTGGTGGTGACCACGGCGCAGGGATGGCCAGCGATGCAGCGGCCGAGGGCAAAGAAGGCGGCGCTGCGTTCTTCAAAGTGCCGCCAAATCTTGACTAAACCTTTTTCCTCGGCCTGAGCGAGTGCTTCGACGAGTGCGGCATTACGCGCACCAGCGCAGACGACGAATTCGGCCACGCCCTGGTGAATAGCGCCTTGGATGAGTGAAGTGGCCTTGGTGAAATTTTCCATCAGCGGACGATAATAGCGACGGGTCGGTGTTTCAAGTGAATTGCGGGATTTTTGTCGTGCGGTTTTTCTGCATTGTCTTCAAAGAACAGCACGCGTGATTCTGTATTGCTACTGCGCGCAGAAAATTTGTTTTTATGTGCTTTTTTTATTGCATATTAGTGTAAAATCCTTATATTGCCTTTGTTGGTCTGATTCTTGATACAGATTCGGTTCCGTTTATCTCACAAAAACATATTCCAGAAATTATGAAGAAAAAATACCAAGCCGTAACGATTCGCTTCACTCGTCGTTTTTTCCTGCCATCGATCATGGCCTGCGCGGTCGCATTTGCCCTAGCTGATAAGAGCTCGGCAGCAGATTATTACTTTGATGCTAACGGAGCGACAGCAGGCTCAGGCAATGTGGCTGGTGCATGGAATACGGGCACAAACTGGAGCACTGATGCGGCAGGATCCACTGCGACCACCGCATGGGCGGATGGCAACAGCGCGATTTTTTCGGCTGGCACTGACGGCGTCGGAGCATGGACTGCGACGGTCACAGGTACGATTGCCACGCCATCGATTTTGATTCAAGAAGCGGGAGCAAAGACGATTGCGGGAGGCACGATCACAATTGGTGGCGGCGCGATCAACTCGGTTGCGGCAGGCAATGCCAATGCCCTTACGATTTCATCGGTTCTCGCCGGCACTGGTGGGCTGAGCATCAACGCGAATGGTGATGTTTCTGATACGGGAGGTGGTGCTGCAGGTATGCTGGTGCTCTCGGGAACCAATACGATCAGTGGTGACATCAGCATCAATTCTGGTGTCGTGCGATCCAACAGCAGCTTTGGCAATGCATCGAACAAGTTGATCTTGAATGGTGGTGGTATTATGGATGCGAACCTCAATACCAATATCACGAACAATATCGAAGTTCCTGCGGGTAAGAACGGCATTTATCGTGCATGGGGCAGTGTGGCGACGGGCCAACTTTCCGGTGCGATCACTGGATCGGGAACATTGGTGCGGACTGATGGTGGCACGGTTACTTTGAATAGCAACTTTTCCGGATTTACGGGAACGTTCCGCAACGCACAGGGCACTACCGTGATCGGTGCAGCTGCCGCAACAACGATGGCTGCCGTTTCTGTGGTGCAGTCCGATGGGCCCAATGTCTTTCGCTTGGGTGCAGCTGGTGACACGACGATCCTTTCATTGACATCGGACCGTGACCTTGTGATCCCCTTCGGATCTCGTCTTAACATTGCTACCGGCACGTATACCACGGTGGGTGCTGGAGCCACATACAACGGATTTTGGGCTCAGGGCGCGACTGCTGGCACTGCTTCAGCAACGGGTGAAATTACTTCATCTGGCGGCACTCTCACCATCACCAATGGTGCAGCCACCGGCAACCTCACCACTACCGACAATCAGGTCCGGCTCAAGGTGGTAAACTTCAATGGTAGCACGCCACTGGCGGTCGTAAAAAACAATCGCAACAGTTTGGTGTTTGACATGCCTAACACCTACACAGGGGGAACAACCATCAATGGTGGTCGCTTGCAGGCTGGCAATTTGACTTCGTTTGGCACCGGCACTGTTACCGTGAATGTGGATGGACAGGCATACCCAACAGCAACTGGGACATATGCTAACAACTTCGTGATTAATGGCAGTGGCACGACGGAGGCAGCGGGTCAACTGGGTGCCATTCGTTTTCAAAACAATACAATTTCGGGAAGCATCAATGTGGCCAGCGCTGCACGTATGGTGGCCTATGGCGCCACGGGCACGCACACAGGAGCTCTAACAGGTTCGGCGAATTTGGATCTCAACCTCGCGGCTTCACCAGGAACGATTAATTTCACGGGGAATACGGCGGGTTATACCGGACTGATGACGCTGAATGCAGGCAACCTGAATGTTGGCGCAACTGGTCTCGGCGGAGGTCTCACAGTGAGCGGTGGTGCCGCGACTGTAGCAGGTCCCCTGGGTGGAGCTCTGACCGTGAATGCAGGTGCCGCGACTGTAGCAGGTGGTATCTCGGCAAACGTGGCGGTTAATGCAGGCAGAGCGAATTTGAATGGAGCCGTGACAGGAGCTGTCACCGTGGCGGATGGAGGCAAGGTAGCTGGGGAAGGTGCGATCTCGGGAGCGCTCAACCTAGGCTCAGTCGGTGGTGCTGATCTTCACGTGAACGCAAGCACCGCTGGTACGCTCTCTGCTGATACGGTAAACCTCGCGGGGACCAACTTCGTTTATCTTGATGTGCTACCTTCGACATCAGGACCATTTACGCTTCTCTCCTACACGACTCTTGGTGCAGGTGATGAAAACAACTTTCAGGTGCAGCCGGCTGGTGCCTATCGTGGGAACCCAACTGTGGTGCATGATGTAACCAATAAAAAATTCACCCTTGAGCTCAATGCAGGAACTCGGACATGGAACAATGCCGCTGTCACTGGGATCTGGGACGCGGTTGAT
>CANHKJ010000066.1 GCA_947460915.1 Verrucomicrobiia bacterium | reverse complement strand
TAGCGTTTCAAAGCGGAATAGGCCCACCAAAGCATCACAAGTGCCGCGATGACCAGCAACACCATGATCAATAGGCTACGAGTGATTTCCCGCTTTTGGTTGGTGACTGCAGATCTTGAAACAAGCTCATCGAACTCTTTTTCTTTGCGGCGTTTATCGACCTCTTCGAAAGGAGGCAGGGTATTCATGCGCTCTTGTTGCTCACGAAGTAACCGCTGCGGAAGTTCTCTCTCGGCAAGGATTTCAGCATCCAAAGCTGCCTTCCTGTCTTGCAAGCGCTGGAGATCTGGTTGTCCGATATCGCGGTTATTAGGCATGGGAAAAATTACTTCAACAGATAAATAACCAAAACGATTAGGGAGAGAGTAATGATCGGCAGATTGAAAGCGAGCCCATTTTTAACTTGAGAAAGGAATTCACCAGTCTCGGCATCAAAGTTTGCCGTCCTGCGCCGTTTGCTAGTGCCAAAAATCTCGCCTGAACGCATAGAGGCAAAATGCTTACCCGCTTGCTCATACTCCTCAGTAGCCAAGTCAATGATGGTGATGGCTTTATCGAGATTATCGAGTAGATTCTCTTTTTTCCATGACTCGGGATCAAACTTAGCGATTTTCTTGAGGCGACTATCAAAGGCGTGACGGCATTGCTCAAGGTCTTGCAACTCCTTGCGGATCGAGAGCAACTCACGATCGATGAGCGTGCATGCGTTGGTAAGCTTTTCGGACACCTCTACCTGACTGGATAAAAAGACACGCTTTTTCGAATTCAGTTCTTCCAGGGCCTGCGCTTGACGCTCGATTTCCTCGCGCTCGGTTTCAAGTTGCGCGAGGCGAGATTGTTGATCACGCAACTTGCTTTCTAGGTCGCCGGATAAAGCAGACTGACCGACATAGCTGTCGTGCGACAACTCCAACTGGCGACCACGCGCGACATTGATGGGTTTGCGGTATAGTTTATTCTCAGACATAGGTGTGACGGTGACGCAGCCACTTTGGCAAAAATCGGGGAAATTACCAGAAAAAACTTCATTTTTCTTGACGATCACTACTTCTGTGCCTTCTTTGTGACTTAATTATCGACTTTAATGAGTAAAACCTCATTGAGAAAGCTGGCGATCTAACGCTTCATCCATGGCTAGCTGAACAATTTTTGCAGCAAGCGCTTCTGTGACATCATCAAGCCGTTGCACAGCTGCTTTGAGTGAATTGGGCTCCTTTTGAAGCAAGGCTTGGCGAACCTCGGCACTTGATATTTCAATGGCGTTGATTTCCTCCTCACTAAGCCATTGACGCCCCAATTCGAGCGCTTGCTCGACGGCAGGCAGAAGCTCCTCGGCCTTGAGTTTGGCTTCCGTAAAAACCCTTTCTGCCATGTCAGAGAAAGCGTGTTCGACGGACTCTCCGACCATTTTTTCCACCGACTCATCACTGACATCGACGGCAGAACTGTGGATCGTGAGCACCTGATCAATGCCAGATTTAACGTCGCGCGCAAGCACCTCCAAAATGCCATTTTCGTCGATGCGAAATTGCACACCAATGCGAGCTTGCCCCTTGGCTGCTGGCTCAAAGGGCACATCCACACTGCCCAATTCCCAGTTATCGCGCGCCATTTCTCGCTCGCCTTGGAGCACTCGCACACGCATCGCCTTCTGCTCATGCACGGCGTTGGTAAACATCTCACCTGCTTTGCAAGGGATCGTAGTATTTCGTGGAATCAGCACGTTCATCAAGCCACCGAGCGTCTCAATCCCCAGACTGAGTGGCGTCACATCTAACAAGACCATGTGTTTCATCGCGCCGCTGATGACGCCAGCTTGAATCGTAGCTCCCAGAGCAATGGCTTCATCAGGATGTTGCGAAAGATCTGCCAAGCGACCAAATAAGGATTCCACCGCCGAGCGCACGGCAGGGATGCGCGAGCTACCACCCACCAGCACCAACGCGTCAATTTCGTTAGGCAGTAATCGCGCATCGCTCAATGCACGGCGGCAACAAAAAATCGTGCGGGCGATCCATGGCTGAATCCATTCGGAAAACTCCACTCTTGTGACCTCTCGCGAAAAACTGTTAGCTCCATCGAAAAATGGCATCGCAAATGTTTCAAGCTCGCGCTCGGACAATGCACACTTCACACGCTCTGCCTCCACGCGCCAACGAATCCATGCATCATGCCCAACTGATGCAGCCTCGATGCCAGCCATGCCACACATTTTTTCCGCAAGAACGCGATCCAGATCATCGCCTCCGAGCTGTGTATCTCCGTGAGTAGCAAGAACCTGAAACACTCCATCTTGCATTTCCAAAATGGATAGATCAAAGGTCCCACCACCCAGATCATAGACCGCTACACGTGCGCGCTCGCCGAGTTGATCAAGTCCATAGGACAAGGCCGCGGCAGTCGGCTCATTGAGAATGCGTACTACCTCCCAGCCGGCGAGTTCGCCCGCACGCTTGGTCGCATTGCGCTGACCATCATGAAAGTAAGCAGGCACGGTAATCACTGCTTTTGTTAGAACCTGACCGAGCCGCCATTCCGCACGGCGCTTGAGATCGCGTAAAATTTCAGCACTCACCTCCTCTGCCGTTTTTCCGCCGAGACTTTCACTTTCCTCTGCTGTCAATTCTCGCCCCATCAGGCGCTTTACGCTTGTAATCACGCGTGAGCACTCGATCGGTCGGCGTCGCAGCGCTTTGCGCCCGATCTCGATCTCGCCATCAACGCCATACCAAACTGCGCTTGGCATGATGCGCTTGCCCTCATCATCAGCTAACAACAGAGGAAATCCTGAGTCCACCACACCGATGGCGGAATTAGTCGTGCCGAGGTCGATGCCTACGATGATGTCATTCATGATAAAAAAATGATAACAAACCAAAGGAGAAAAAACGAACTTATTCGCTCTTGAGAATCACATTTTTCTGGCGAAAAAGCTGATAGAGCTCCTCTGCATCACGAGCTTGAAGCATGCCATCGCGAGTCTCCGGCTTCGTGAACATGCGCGCAATCGCCGCAAGGGCATGCAGATGTTTTTGATAGGACTTGCGGGGTGAAATGAACAGAACCACAAAGTGCACGAGACTGGCATCCTGCGAAGCGAAATCAATCCCTTGTCTGGAGCGTCCAAACACTGCCACCACATCATCAATGTGCTCAGAAAATGCATGTGGGATCGCCACTCCGCCGCCGACTCCCGTGCTGATCATCGACTCCCGCAGATGCAAGCTCTCCTTAACCTCCTCTTTCCACTCCGGAGAAAAATCGCCGACCGTAACGAGATGATCTAGCAACTCATTGAGTGCCTGCCATCGATCTACCGAGTGCAACTCGGGCAGGATGTGACTGGGCGTGAGTAACTGTGAAAGCTTCATGAGACGATTCTTGCGGGGGCGAATCATTACGGCAGAAAACACCTCATGGCAAGTTGTTTTTTTTCATGGCATGCATCACGCAACGCTTGCAAATGAACGCTTTTCTTCTTGTGCGTGCGAAAAATGATCACAGATCAGCCCATGCGGGACGCGCATCGGCGAACTCGACACGTTGCTTAGTCAGCGGGTGAAGGCAAGAAATTGTCCATGCGTGAAGTTGCAGTGGCGCAGTATCTACATCCAAGGTCTGCGTAGCGGCGACTTGACCAGCGACGAGATAGGTGGCATCACCGCAGACAGGAAATCCAAGATGCCAAAGGTGCACGCGGATTTGATTAGTGCGACCGGTATGCAGGCGCGCTTCAAGCAGCGTTGTGCCATCGGCGTGACGTTTGATCACAGTAAAATCCGTGCGACTAGGCAATCCATCTCTTTCATCAACCACGCGCGAACCAGCTACAGCGGGTCCTTGAGAAATTGGCAATTCACAAACATGGTGATCCCATGTTGGCTGACCTTGCACCCGCACGAGGTAGGTTTTTTCGATTTTGCCCGTGATGAATTGAGACTGAAGCTGCGAGCAAATGTGCTTGGTGCGAGCAAACAAAACAAGACCAGAGGTATTGGCATCTAGGCGATGTGCCGGACGCGGCGCCGGGTGCACCACAAGATTGATGATATGCTGCAGAGTATTGCGATGGAATCTACCACAAGGATGCATCGGCAACGGTGCTGGTTTTCTCACGACGATCAATGCCGCGTCTTCATAGAGAATACGGATATCCGCATTGACATCGGGCTCTGCGGCCAAGCTCATCGTTTGCTCGTAGCGCTCACCTGCGCGCACCACTTGACTGCCATCAACGACATGCCCGCGCTGATGACGAAAACGCCCTGCCGCGAGCCGCTGCTGCCATTCGGCAATCTCGATTTGCGGAAATAATTTTTCTAACAGATTGATCAGCGTCCAACCATCAAAATCCTCCTTCACCGCGATCGGACGAATGTTTTCGTAGGGAATGGAGCCTGGCAATGGATCAACCACACGGGCCAGATCGACATGCCGTTTCTCGAGAGTCTGCTGCATTTTCTGCTGTTCATCGACATAGCAATAGGGGCAAGAAATCCCTTCCACAAAGCGCGGATCTTGTTGCTCTTCTTCCTCTAACGGAGCTTGGCAATGAAAGCAGATCGCTGATGCTGTTTCGCGCAAACTCGGGTCAAGACCCACTCGATGATCGAAGACAAAGCATTCACCATCATAATGATCACCGCCAACTTCTTCAAAGTATTTCAATATGCCACCATCGAGTTGATAGATGTCTTCATAACCCTGCAACTCCATGAATGGTGCCGCTTTTTCACAGCGAATGCCACCAGTGCAAAAGGTCACAATCGGTTGCTTTTTCAGCTCTTCAGGCAATTGCGCTACGGCATCAGGAAATTCGCGAAAGGTATCCACGCGGATCGGGATTGCATTGCGAAACGTGCCGAGCTTAATTTCGTAATCATTTCGTGTATCGAGTAACGTAATCGGGCGTCCCTCATCGAGCCATTGCTTGAGCGTTTTTGCAGGAAGATGACGTGAAGTGTAGTTAGCCGGATTCACGGCATCCACCCCAAAGGCGA
Source organism: Verrucomicrobiia bacterium (assembly GCA_947460915.1). Lineage (GTDB taxonomy): Bacteria > Verrucomicrobiota > Verrucomicrobiia > Verrucomicrobiales > Akkermansiaceae > UBA956. The sequence goes on along the minus strand of CANHKJ010000066.1, from coordinate 7,679 downwards.
TGATTTCCTTTTTGATCCTCACCAACATGCGATTGAACGGTTGATGATCACTTTCGCTAAATTTGGCCTGAAAATTTTCCAAGCCAGGGATGCTGCGGATTACCGTGATCAAGTGATCGATCGCTTCCTTCCGCCCAGCTAGAAACACATTGATGCCCTCCGTGCTGATCAAGATCGTGCCTTTCAATTGCTGCTCCTTGCATTCATCCAATAAGCGAGAACGCCACTCCTTCAAGCCTACGAGATTGGCAAAGTAGTAGCCGGAGATATTGGAGATGACGGATGAAGATGTGTTCATGAAAGCGCGCGAAACTAGATGACTGCGCATTTTTTGCCAAGCTCAAGTCAATCAAAACGCAGAAAAAGGCAAAATACGATTAGCTTTCTTTCTTACCTAAATGCCAGACACGAAAGGCCGAACCCGCTCCCAGAGGATCCACAGCATAAACATCGCCACGATGAGATGAGTCGGCATGGGGCAGTAAAAACTCCCGTTGCGTCTCACATTTTTGTCGCGCCGCAAAGCCATGGCTCCAATGCATCAGATCGCTGAAATTCACATCCGCCGTCAAATCCTGCCTTCCGATGTTTTGGTAAACGCCCTCTCCTTCGATGCGTTGCTGCGCTAGGTATCCACGCACCGTGCCGCGCAATCGACGGTAATATAAGGACTCCACAAGATCACCATAATCAATTGCCACCATCGAACCTGCCTGCCACACACGTTGCAAATTCTCCAACCACAGACGCACCGCATCCGCAACTTCCACGCGCTGCCCCTCGGCAAACGAAATGCTCCACAATGTCGAATCGGGTAAATCTACTACCTCACGAAACGCCTCCCGCATGATCCCCTGCTCGGATTTTTTCATAAAAAGTTCGCTCCAACTCTGCCCTTGCCGTCTAAAAACCCGAACTGGAAAGGCATCGAAAAATTCATTGGAATACAAACACGCACGCCCACCACATGCGGCTAGTGCAGCCTCTACGGTCTCATGCCATTGCACATGACGGAGTTCATTTCGAGCGCGCTGACGCTCGCGTAAACCCGCCGAACTCTCAACCAAATGAAGGCGGGTGCGCCAACGCAAAGACCAAGGTAATTCTTTCCACACTGCCGCCGCCAATGCTCCGCTACCTGGCCCTAGTTCGATCAAATCTCGACACTTCGTCTCGCGCAATTCCCGCGCCGCCCATGCTGCCACAGCTTTTGCTAAAGCTGGAGAAATTTCCGCACTTGTCGTAAAATCACCTCGCACCCCGACATCAGAAATACGGCGAGCATAGTAGCCCCGCAGCGGATCATGCAATGCGTATGCCATGAAGTCCGCAAACGAGACTCCATCCTCAGCAGCTAAAAATTCCTCATGTTGATTCACCGCAGACACCTAGGACAGATTAGCGCAATCTCATGCTCCTGCCAATGCGGGATTGACGAAAGCGTCGTCTAGCCCTAAATAAAGCCATGCACTTGGCCCTAATCTCAGAAGCTATCGGAATCGTCGAACAAGGCGGCGCCATCGTGTGGGTGCAATTGATCCTCGCTATCTTTGGCTGCATCTTCATCTGCGAGCGCATGTTTTTTTTCCATCGAGCTCGCATCAATGTCGCGGATCTCCTGATTGGACTAGGCAATCACATCAAGAAAAAAGCTTTTGCCGAAGCTCGCCATGAAGCCGCACGCGCCCCTGGCCCCGTCGCCCGCATCGCACATACCGTTCTAATCCGCCCCGAGATGATTCGTTCCGACCTCCGCGATATAGCACAAGAAGCCGGCCAAATGGAAATGCCCCGCATCGAGCGCAACATCCGCGCCATACTAGGTGTAGCACTACTCACCCCCCTGCTCGGCATGCTCGGCACCATTCTGGGCCTCGTCGATGTTTTCCAGAAAATGAACGAACGCGGTGGTGTCGCTGGCCCTGCCGAGCTCTCCAGCGGGGTATTCCAATCGCTTGTCACCACAGCACTCGGCCTGATGATCGCAATTGTCATGTATCTATTCTACCTATACTTTCACGGTCGAGCACGGCGCCTGATGTATCGTCTTGAGCGCGCAGGTATCGAAATTGTCAATCTCGTCTGTGACGCCCGTCTCGAAGAGGGAAAACTCGCCGGTGAGAAATCCCAGACCACTCCCAATCCATGAAACTGGAAAGCACTTTGCCCGAAGGCGTCGGCTTTCTCCACGCCGTCCCCTTGTTCAATCTCTTTGCCGTTCTGCTGATGTGCTACGCCATCGGCCCCAAACTTGAGGAAAAAACAGGCATTACCTTGAGCATGCCTTCATCGCTCTTCCAAATCGAACGCTTTGAAGAAGCTGCTGTCGTAACCATGACCGCAGACGGCACTGACCGCCTCTACCTCGGGACTCGCAGCATCAGCCTAAAGGAACTCGATCCCCTGCTTGATGAACAACTTCACAGTGGTCGTCGCGAAAATTCCGCTATTGTCATCCGCGCAGATCGGCTCGTCCCATCAGATGCCCTCCGCCAAGTCGCCGAAATTTGCATGCGCAAGGGCCTTCGCGTAGTCCTTGCTGGAGCAGGCACGGGCAAGCCTAGTGAATCCACTGCCGAATGAATGAGAAACCAAGCAAGCGGAAGCGTCATAACGACCCATCCTTTCGATGGGTATTCTCGTGGCAAAGAAATTACCGCCGTCGCTGGACCTTGCTCCTCGCCGCATCTGTCGTGCTTTCGATCATGAGTCTCCTGCTCACCACCCTCCGCGTTCGTCTTTTGCCTTCTCCGGTCACTCTTAAGCGCAGCGGCAATCTCGTCATCGTGCCCGATACAACAGAAAATCAGGAGTGGTTGGAAAAAATCGCCCAGAAAACCCCTTTTCCTGACATATCTAGCATCGAAAATACCCGAAGCTTAGAGGCTCTGAGTAAAAATCTGCTAATGCCTTCTACTGGCGAACTCGCCATTACTCCACCCACTCGCCGCGAGGTCATCCTCCCTGAAAACGACGCCATCTTTGAGCAACTCGCCCTATTCCCCCCAATCGACAGCATCGAAGAAAAAACCTCACCTGATGCCATCATCCCTAACGGCCCGCTCATGCCGCGCATCGTCTGGCTATCTCCCTTACGTGCGAATTTTTCCGTCGAAATTCCCGACTACATTGGACCACTAACCCCTACGAGCGGTGTCCGATATATGCTTGAAGTCACCCCCCAAGGCAACATTCAACAATGCATTCCCAGCCTCAAGGAAAGCACCAAACGCCTGCCCGCGCTGGAAAATTGGCTCCAGCAATGCCGCTTCGATCCCTCTTCGAGCATCAGCGGTTGGATCGCCTGTGAAATCATTTGGGAACCCACGCCATGATCGAACTCAGCCTCGCCGAATACTGCCTCCTGATGGTCATCTCTGCATTTCTGCTGGTGACCCTCTTCGGATGGATTTCCCGCTTCGCCCATTATAACGCCGAGAACCGAGGAAAAAAACGCCGATTTGTCTGCCCACTCTGCCTCACCACTTGGGAAAATCGCAGCAAAGCAAAAATCGTCGATTGCCCGCATTGTGGTCGCCAGTGCGAACGCGCGCGCTGACAAAAAACCCCACACTTGGGCTTGCGCCCTTCGCATTCAGCGTATAGGAACGGTCGGGGACATCCCCCCATTTTATCCAATGAACGAAAGACGCGTAGTGATTACAGGGATTGGCTGCATCAGCCCACTCGGCAACGATTTGCAAAGCACATGGGAAGCCATGAAAGCTGGCCGCAGCGGTATTGACCGTATCACCTGCATGGACACTACCGCATACACCACGCACATTGCCGGTGAGGTGAAAAATTTCGACGCCGCCCCGTTTTTCAACAACGCCAAGGACTGTCGCCGCGCCGACCGCTACGTGCAACTCGCTGTCGCAGCCGCACGCATGGCACTTGTTGATTCCGGCCTCGATCCCGAGAAGGTCGATAAAAATCAAATCGGCGTCATGGTCAGCTCCGGTATCGGTGGCCTCGGCACGCTCGAAGAAGAGCATACCAAGCTCATCAACCGCGGCCCCGGTCGCGTTTCTCCTTTCCTCATTCCGATGATGATCGCCAACATCGCCAGCGGCATCATTTCCATGGAATACGGCTTCGGTGGACCGAACATGGCCATCGTCACAGCCTGTGCCACCGCCAACCACTCGATCGGTGAGGCTTGGCGCATCATCAAGTTCGGCGATGCCGATGCCTTCCTCTGCGGTGGCGGTGAAGCGAGCATTCTCCCTTGTGGACTCGGCGGTTTCGGAAACATGAAAGCACTCAGCACGCGCAACGATGAGCCACAACGCGCTTCTCGCCCCTTCGATGTCGGACGCGATGGTTTCGTTATGGGCGAAGGTGCCGGCGTTTTGATGATCGAGGAATTGGAGCACGCCAAAAAACGCGGTGCCCACATTTACGCCGAACTCATCGGTTACGGACTCAGCGCCGATGCCTATCACATGACCTCGCCCCACCCCGAAGGTGAAGGCGCTGCGCGCTGCATGACTATGGCCCTCAAGCACGGGAAAATCAACGCGAATGAAGTCAGCTACGTCAACGCCCACGGCACCTCCACCGGTCTCGGCGACGTCTGCGAAACCAAAGCGATCAAGAGAACCTTCGGAGATCACGCTAAAAACGGCTTGATCGTGAGTTCAACGAAATCCATGACTGGTCACCTTCTTGGTGCAACAGGTGGCGTTGAAATCGCCGCTTGCTTGATGGCGATGAAAGACAGCATCATCCCACCTACCATCAACCTCGACGAGCCCGATCCCGAGTGCGATCTCGACTACGTGCCACACGTCGCTCGCGAAGCCAAAGTGGACGTTGCCCTCAGCAACAACTTCGGCTTCGGAGGCCACAACGCCTCGCTCCTGATCAAACGCTTCGCGTAATTCCACCTTCATGTCCAGCCTCGACCTATCCGCTGAAATCTTGCGCCTCAAAAAGGAACGCAATGCCGTCATTCTTGCTCACAACTACCAAACGGGAGATATTCAAGATCTCGCCGATTACGTAGGTGATTCGCTCGGCCTTGCCTATCATGCCCGCGATACCCAAGCGAATGTGATTGTTTTCTGTGGCGTGCATTTCATGGCCGAGACAGCAAAAATCGTGAATCCTACGAAAACCGTAGTACTTCCCGACAAGGATGCCGGTTGCTCGCTGGAACAAGCCTGCCCTGGTCCGCAGTTGGAGAAATTCCTCCAAGACCATGCCGACAAAAATTACTACGTCATCGCCTACATCAACTGCTCTGCTCACGTCAAAGCCCTCTGCGATGTGATCTGCACCTCTGGCAATGCGGTAAAAATTGTCAACAAAGCTCCCACTGATCGCCCCATTCTTTTTGTGCCCGATCAAAATCTCGGGGCCTGGGTCATGGAACAAACCGGTCGCAAGATGGACCTGTGGCAGGGCTCGTGCTACGTTCACGTGGAGTTCACCCGCGAATCGATCCGCAAGATCAAGGAAGAATACCCCGATGCCCTCGTCGTCGCTCATCCCGAATGCACGCAAGCCGTGCGCTTGTTGGCCGATGAAGTCTGCTCGACCGAGAAAATGGTGACCTACTGCAAAAACGCTCCAGTGAAAGACATCATCGTCGTCACCGAGAGCGGCATGCTTCATCGCCTACGCCGCGAGTGCCCCGAGAAAAACCTCATCCCAGGTCCCACCGATCGCTGCGCCTGCGCTGACTGCCGTTACATGAAAATGAACACCTTGCAGAAGCTCCACGACTGTCTGAAAAATCTCAGCCCCACCGTGGAACTGCCCGAAGACATCCGCTCACGCGCCGAGATCCCCTTGCTTCGCATGCTGGAGCAGTCGAAGTGATGATCAAGCTGGTATCAACTCGAAACCAGTTGATCCACCTAACACCGCTACAGTGGGAATTCGAGCGTCGAAAGTCGCAAACTTTGCGTCATTTTCCACGGCAAGCGCCAACAAGTATAGATCACCAATGCGCGATGGAGTGAGCTCTTCGGGATATGGAAAAATTTTCTCGTCGAGCAAACTCACTTCATGCTCGCAAAATGTCGCACCAACACTACTGACAAAAAGACTCAGGATTTCGCGAACACGACCACAGGTGCCTAGCGGATTAGGGTAGCGCGGCTGGCCTGCAACTCGGATCACCCCATTGATCACATGCGAACACAGTACAAGCCGAGGTTTTTTTCGTTTCGCGTACCAACGATGCACAGCATCGTGATGCAAATGCATCGGGTCCAGCATCGCCAATACTGAATTCACATCGAGAAGATACGCATTCATCATCTTGGTTTAAGCAATTCCTCGACATCATCGTCTAACAACTCCTTGACAGCCTCTGGCGTCACCACCCTTGCTTGAGAAGATACGGGAAATAAGGGAATGCCATTGCGCATCTTTCTTGGCGCACTAGTCGATGGCTCGATCGCTCGACGCAACATGCCCGAAACAACTTCACCCAATGGCTTTCGATCGCGAGCAGCCATCGCTTTCACTGTTTCTAAAACATCGTCTTCAATATTCAACGTAGTTCTCACGGATGAAACATCACGCATCACGCATCAAATGTCAAGAATTCACCTTCACCCAAGAACGAGAAATTCTGTGCTAGAAAACAAATCAAAGCGCCGTATGATAACAGTGCTTTGTTCTTTTCGCCAATCTCTTTGCGCCATATTTCTCATCATCGCAGGCTCCCTGCTGCAAGCTGGCCCGTATGATGCGCAACCTCTCCGCGCCAATTTAGGCATCGAACCCTACTTTCACACCGAGCTTGGCCGAGAAAAAAAACGCTTCATCGAGCGCGACATCAATCGCTATCGCCTGTTTGATTTCTATCGTCGCCAAGCCGATCATTACCTCACCAACCCAACGCTTTCCGAGACCTTGCTTCCACCCTATCCAGGGCTCGATGGCGGACGTCGCGGCCACTGGGGCTCTACGAACGAAAAAAACACCACCGCCCTTGCACGTGCGGTCGAGTCAGAATTTCCCACGCTTACCAGCCGAGGCCCGCAAAGCATCTACTACATTCGTAGCGGATCGAGCGATCATCCTGCGGTGATCATTTATGATTCATTAAAACCCGCCGTTCAAAGTGTCGTTCATGAAGCTCACATGAAAGTGCCAGATCACTACTTTGGCACCAAAGTCGATCGATTCGGCATGGCCATCGAAATTCTCGGCAAATCCACAACCGAATCACCGCAAGCACTGTGGCTCGATGCACAAAAAAAAGCACCACGTTTGAGCGGCTACACGCTCAGCGGTAACCATGCCCTCCTTCACCTTCGTTTCGAAAATGACAGCACGATCTCCGAATGGCCGCATGTGATCATTTCTCCTTCGGACCATCATCCCACATTGCAACGCGACTACCTATTCACCAATCCCGCAAAGCAATCTCTCCATTACCAACTCCCCGACATCGCCAATGCCGAAATCATTCTACACAATGCTCAACAGCTTTGTTATCGAAAAAAGTCAGACCAAGGAACACGCTTGCACTGCATTCGTTGGACGAGTGATCTTGCCGAAAAAATCAAAAAAGAAACTGATTCTCTCACCCTAACAGATCCGACGATTGCCTCGCGCATCAGCCATTTCAGCACGGAGGAACTTACCAAAAATCCAAACTTCGCCACCACATGGCTGCGCGAAACGCAAGAGCAATTTGATCGTGCCGAGATCAC
>CANHKJ010000065.1 GCA_947460915.1 Verrucomicrobiia bacterium | reverse complement strand
TTGAAAATCCCTTCTCCTTATTGGCGGAGGGTGCCTTCGGTTACGCCGAGTTTGGCGAGAATGCCGAGGTCGTCGTGCAGTTCGTTGGCGCTGATGCTGCCATCGAGCAGACCTTGGTAGAGTTCGATGGTGTGGGTGCTTTCGGCGGATGTTTCGGCGAGGAGTTCGATGCGGTAATTCCTTAGGCCGGCGCGGAAGAGGTCATCGTAGAAGCGTGCTCCGGTTTGCGCGCGGCCATTGAAGAGGGTATTGCGGCAGCCGACATCGGCACTGAGGCGGTGCATTTGTCCGACGCGATCGCGCAGATGCACGGTGTGTGTTTCGCAAGGGCGTCCGCAGTTTTTGTAGTCGGTACCCGCGGAGAGGAAGGTGCAGAAGACACAATGCTCCATGTGAAACATCGGCATGTGTTGGTGCAGCGTGAGCTCGAACCATGAGGGCGGCGCAGCGTGAAGCAGATCAAGCACTTGGGCGATGTTGAGATCGTAGGAAATGGTCATGCGTTCGAGCGAGCTGTGCTCGGCAAGCACTTGGGCGCTGAGTGGATTGGCGATGTTGAGTGAAAAATCACCGATTTGTCGCAAATTACTATGTTTGTAGTATTGGAGCGCAGCGAGGTTGCGAATGAGCACGGCTTGGGTGCCGCTGCGTTCGATGAGTTTGAGGTAACCATCTTCGCCGGGCTTGAGGATGCGTGGCGTGGCAAGAACGACATCGGGATGCAGGGCGACGGCATCTTTGTAGCGTCGAGGATCCTCGAAGTCGCAGTAAATAGTGGAGAGGTTTTGTGCGAGTGCGGCTTCGAGTTGTTCCATGGTGCGGCACAAGCAGGAAAGGGATGCTTTATCGGGTAGGCTCACTTTTTCCTCGTTAGGTAGTAGCACGCGGAAATCGGGTAGAGTGCGCAGTGGGGCAGGGGCTGAGATTTTTTCCGCATCGAGGAGTTCGATGAGTGAGCGGCGCATGCGGTTGAGCTCGGAGACGGCGATGTGGCAGGAGCCTTGGAGTCGATTGTCGATGCTGTGCAGTTCGTAGTCGGTATCGCCGAGACGACCGAGTTGCGCGTGCAAGGTCTCTGACGAAAGCGGGTGTTTCTCGGCGGTGCCGAGTGGTTGCGCCGAGCGGACGATGTGCTGCGCGGCGTGGATTTCCAGGTGCTCGCCGGGGGTGCCTGTGACGATGAGATCGAGGGCTTGTTTGACGGGGGTGAGCTTGGCTTGTTGCCAGGCTTTGCGCAGCTCGGTATCAAGCTTGGGGTCGGAGGTTTTCCAGACTTGTTGGCCGATGCGGATGCGTTCCCAATCGAGCGGGGAAAAGGTTTTGTGGAAGTAGATGTGGCCGTTTTCGATTTTCCAGACGCGTCCACCTTGCTCGTGATTGCGATCTTCGCCGGCATCGAAAACGACGCCATCGCCCGATTGCAGCGGCATGGGGTGGGTTTGTGCGAGCTCAATCCAACCACTGCCGACGCGGGTGATTTCGCCGAGAAGAGCACCGCGTTTTTTGCCGAATTTGCCGTGAGTGAGATAGGGGTGATTGGTGCCACGCAGCCAACCGGTGGAGAGGCCGCGCGAGAAGGTCATTTCCAGAGCGTAGCGATCGGAATCAGAGATGGCGGCATCACGCTCGGCGATGGCAGCATCGAGCGCCTTGCGATAGACGCGGGTGACGGCGGCAACGTATTCGGGAGATTTCAGACGGCCTTCGATTTTGAATGACTTGATGCCAGCCTTGACCAGATCGGGAATGACATCGACGGCGGCAAGGTCTTGGGGGGATAGCAGGTAACGCACAGGGCCTAACGGTTTTTTGACGCCATCGACATAAATTTCGTAGGGCATGCGGCAGGCTTGGGCGCATTCGCCGCGATTGGCTGAGCGTTGGCCGAGGCTCTCGCTGGTGAGGCACTGGCCGGAATAGGCGACGCAAAGGGCACCGTGCACAAAGACTTCGAGCGGTGTGTTCATGGCCTCGGCTTGGGGGAAGCGTTGCAGTTCCTTGACCGCAAGCTCGCGGGCGAGCACGGCACGTTCTAACGGAAAAAGTGATTCGACGAAGCGCAGACCCTCGGGCGAGGTGATGGTCATTTGCGTGGAGGCATGCAGGGCGAGCTTCGGCGTGATGGTGGCAGCGAGTTTGGCAAGGCCGAGATCTTGCACGATGATGGCGTCTACACCGCAGTGTTCCAGCCACAATAGCTGGCGCGCAGCGTCTTCGATTTCCGCGGTGAAAATCAAGGTGTTCATGGTGACGAAACCTTTCACGCCGTGGCGGTGGAGGAATTTCATCAACTCGGGCAGGTCTTCTTCGGTGAAATTATCGGCACGCAGTCGCGCATTGAAGCGGGATAGTCCGAAAAAAATCGCATCAGCGCCGTGGGCGACTGCGGCTCGCGCGCAATCCCAGTTTCCCGCAGGAGAAAGCAGTTCGGGTGTTAGATCGTGGTGCTGCATGGTGGCGCGCAGCATAGCACAGGCGTGTTGTCACTGTCATGCACAAGTTTTTTCTGATAAAAATCAAGTATTTCAGGCGTAAAGGTAATGTGTTACCTATCGTGAACTTTCCCCGGTTATGCCACGTCATTTATCCCTACTCTTATGCACTGGTGCTGCCCTGTTGATTCCGGGTTGCCAAAAGTCGCCGACCTCAGCCAAAGGAAACGAGGTTATTGATGATTCGTCGTTGAGCTTGGTCTCTGTGGCACCGGAAACGATTGATTACAATCGAGATGTGCGGCCGATTTTGTCGGATCGATGCTTTGCTTGTCACGGGCCTGATGGCAACAAAGGTCGGGAAGCGGGCTTGCGCCTAGATACCTTTGAGGGCGCTACGGCGGAATTGGAGAGTGGGAAGCGGGCGATTGTGCCGGGTGATCTCAAAGCGAGCGAAATGGTGGCGCGCATGCACACGCATGACGATGATGAGATCATGCCTCCACCGAAGTTGGATCGACCGTTGACGGACGCAGAAAAAGCCATTTTGGAGCGTTGGATCGAGCAGGGTGCCGAGTATCAACCGCATTGGGCCTTTGTGGCGCCGAAAAAATCCCCGCTTCCCGCCGTGAAGCAAGCGGATTGGTGCAAGGATGAGATCGATCATTACGTGTTGGCAAAAATGGAGTCACAGGGCTTGGCTCCGAATCCACCAGCCGATCGCGCTACTTTGTTGCGTCGCGTTTCTTATGCGCTTACAGGATTGCCACCATCACCCGCGGAAACGGCGGCATTTGTCGCGGATGCTTCACCTCAAGCGTATGAAAAAGCGGTGGACGCCTTGCTGGCCTCGCCGCGTTATGGTGAGCGTTTGGCGCAGGATTGGCTGGATGTCGCACGTTTTGCTGACACTTACGGCTATCAAAGTGATAACCCCTGTTTTGTTTGGCCGTGGCGCGATTGGGTGATCAAATCGTTTAACGAAAACCTGTCGTTTGATAAATTTGCCACCTGGCAGATTGCGGGTGATTTGCTACCCAATGCGACGCAAGAGCAACGATTGGCAACGATGTTCAATCGACTGCATCGCCAGACGCAAGAAGGTGGATCAATCGCCGAAGAATTTCGCAACGAGTATGTTTCCGATCGAGTGCACACCTATGGCACGGCTTTTCTCGGCCTGACGATGGAATGCTCGAAGTGCCATGATCATAAATACGATCCGATTCCGCAAACCGACTATTTCAGCATGGCGGCGATGTTTGGACAAATCGATGAATGCGGGCTCTATCCCTACTCGATCAGCACCAGCGCGCCCGAGCCATCGATGCGCTTGATGGAACCCCATCATCCTGCAGAGGTGGAAAAACGTCAGCAGGCGCTGGATGCTGCGCGAAAGTCGTTAGATGCACTTGGTGCGACACGTGATGCGGCGTTTGAGGCATGGCTCACGGCTACACCAAATGCAGCACTATCGGCACGGATTGCTCATTATCCGATGGATCAGATCGAGGCCAATAAGACACCCAATGTGGTGCCGAATGGTGCGCCCGCTACGGCGAACGACAGCAAACTTTCGGTCGTGCCAGGTGCCGTGGGGCAAGCAATCAAATTCGATGGCGATACCGTCTTGCAGCTCGATGGCGTAACAGGCATCACGCGACACGATGCTTTGAGCATTTCGCTGCGCATCTTCACACCGGACGTGAAAGACCGTGCGGTAATCTTGCACAGTGGCCCAGGCATGTATTCGCAATCGGCCGATGCATCGGGCTTTGAGCTGCTACTCGAAAAAGGCAAACTGCGCTGGAGTTGCATTCACTTGTGGCCAGGCTGTGCGGCATCGATCGAAACCATCGAGCCATTTCCTGTTGGCAAATGGGTCAACGTTACTGTGACCTACGATGGCAGCTCTCAGGCTGGGGGATTGAAAATGTATTTCGATGGTGCGCCCACTACTACGTCCATCGTACGTGATCATCTCGATAAATCGATTGTCGCGAATGTGTTCAGTGTGGGTGCACGTCCGCGTGATGATCGCGGATTTACCGAAGGGCAACTCGATGAACTCTCGATCTTCCGCCAGGCACTGACACCTGTCGAAGTGGCAGAGCTTGCGGGTGTTTCTGTGGATGCGACATTTCAATCGGCAAAAACGGGAGACGCTGCAGCGAAGGCGAAAGTGAAGGAGTTCTACATGACGCACTTCGATCCCGAATTGCTCGCGGCACGCAAAGCCGTAACGGATGCGACGCGTAATCTCTACGACAACTATCTCGATCACATCCCGCTGATCATGTGCATGGAAGAAACCAAGTATCCGCGGAAATTTTACGTGCATGATCGTGGTGACTACACCTCGCCAGTTCTAACCAAAGAAGTTCATCCTGCTCCACCTTCGGCCGTGATGCCCTTTGATGCGCAGGCTCCGCGCAATCGACTCGGCTTAGCGCAGTGGACCACCCATCCACAAAATCCGTTAGTCTCACGCGTCACTGTGAATCGTTTGTGGATGATGTGCTTTGGTAATGGCATTGTGCCAACGCAAGAAAACTTCGGGCTGCAAGGCGATGCGCCTACTCATCAAGATGTGCTCGATGCTCTTTCGCGCGACTTTGTGGATTCGGGCTGGGATGTGAAAAAACTGCTCAAGCGCATCGTCATGACATCGACGTTCCAGCAGTCGTCGAAAAGTTCGTTAGAAAAACGTGAGCTAGATCCGAAAAATCTGCTGCTTTCTCGTGGTCCCAATTATCGACTTTCTGGCGAGGCAATCCGGGATCAAGCTCTCTATGCAGCCGGGCTCTTGGTCGAGAAAATCGGTGGCCCTAGCGTCAAACCATGGCAGCCTGCTGGCGTTTGGTCGGAGGCAGGTGCTTCGGGTGGCGACTACACCCCTGACAAAGGCGAAGGCCTCTATCGTCGCAGTCTCTACACGTATATCAAACGCACGGCACCGCCTCCGAGCATGGTCACGCTCGATGCAGGGAGCCGAGAAATTTGCCAACCGCGTCGACTGAATACTAACACTCCCTTGCAGCCTCTGATTTTCCTCAATGACCTCAGTTTCTTCGAATGTGCTCGTGGATTGGCGCAACGCTGCATTCGCGAGAAGCCTGAAAATGCTGCGGCGCAATTGACGCAGGCGTTTCAAATTCTCACCAGTCGTGCTCCGCGCGCAGGGGAAAATTCCGCGCTTAACGAGCTCTATCAAACGCAGTTGGCGCAGTATGAAAAAGATCGTACTACCGCGAAATCAATCGCCGGCACTGATGATCCCCATCTTGCCGCGATGACAATTGTCTGTTCGACCTTGCTCACCTCGGATGCTGCCATTACCAGCCGCTAACTCTTTTTTCCCCACTCCCATGAAAACTTCTCCACCTACCTATGATCAACTCATGACCTACACGCGTCGCCATTTTCTTGGCAGCACAGGTCTCGGACTCGGCGCGATGGCGCTCTCGCAGCTGGGTATGCAGGCATCGACCACAGGCATTCTCGGTGCGCCGCATCATTTTGCCAAGGTGAAACGCGTGATCTATCTGTTCCAAGCGGGTGGACCCTCGCACCTGGAAACATTTGACAACAAGCCCCTGTTGCGTCAGGGTCATGGCAAGGCCTTGCCGAAGGAAGTGATTGGCAATCAACGGCTCTCGACGATGAGCGGGAACCAAAGCATTTTGCCGATGGCTGGCTCGTTTACGGATTTTACCAAAAGCGGCAAAGCGGGCACGGAAATCTCAAACATTTTGCCCTACACCCAGAAGATCGCGGATGAGATTTGTGTGATCCGCACGATGCATACCGAGGCGATCAATCACGATCCCGCGATCACGTTTTTCTGCTCCGGGAATCAAGTGCCGGGTCGTCCTTCGATGGGTGCGTGGGCATCGTATGGATTGGGCAGCCTCAATAACAACCTGCCGTCGTTCATCGTACTTGTTTCGAAAAATGCTCAGCGTGATCAGCCGCTATATTCGCGTTTGTGGGGTTCGGGATTTCTGCCCAGCGAGCACCAAGGGGTGCAATTTCGTTCAGGAAAAGAACCAGTGCTGTATTTGACCAACCCTGAAGGCGTCTCGCCGCATATTCGCCGCAATATGCTCGATGCCTTGGGCAAATTGAATCGTGACCAGGCTGACCACGAGCTCGATCCGGAGGTGGAAGCGCGCATTGCTCAGGCGGAAATGGCATTTCGCATGCAAACCAGTGTGCCCGATGCTACCGATCTCTCCGGCGAGTCCGAGGAAACGCTTAACCTTTACGGTCCCGATGTGCGCTCGCCTGGTAGCTACGCCGCGAATTGCTTGTTGGCGCGTCGATTGATCGAACGCGATGTGCGCTTTGTGCAACTTTTCCACCAAGGCTGGGATCAGCATGGCAATGTCGTTGGTGGCATTTCCCGCCAATGTCAACAAACCGACCAAGCATCGGCGGCGTTGATCATCGATCTCAAACGCCGCGGGTTGCTCGACGATACCCTCGTTGTCTGGGGCGGAGAATTTGGCCGCACAGCCTATTGCCAGGGAAAAATTACAGCCGACAATTACGGTCGCGACCACCATCCGCGCTGTTTTAGTATTTGGCTCGCTGGTGCGGGTATAAAGGCAGGCATGACTCATGGGCTCACCGATGAATACGGCTACAATATTCTCGATGGAGGAGTCCACGTTCATGACCTTCATGCGACGATGCTTCATCTCATGGGCGTAGAACATGAGAAACTCGTGTATAAGTTCCAGGGTCGATATTTCCGACTCACCGATGTTCACGGAAATCTCATCAAGCCGATCTTGGCTTGAGCTAGGGGAAATTACACAGCAGCAGCATGTTCGGCAGTATTTGAGTGAGCGCCGCCTCTTTTTGCACATCGTTGCCGTGGCCTTGCATCGTCGAGTAAGAGCTAACAAGGACTGCGAGCGCTGCGGAAATGATTGAGAATTTGATCAAATTCATAAAAATGGAGTGGCAAATTGACCCTCCAAAACGACACGCCGCGGTGTCCATGGCAATGACATTGGCATGTTGCCCAAGGCGTGCGAAGTGTCGAGAAAGCCTCTGTGTGTGGATCTTGGGGCGCAGCAGAAAACGGACATTTGGTCGACGATTCCCCACTTTTTGCTTGCATTTTCAAGAATTCTGTGGTGTAACACCCTCCGAAGAAGCTTCCGACGAAAGAAAGGAGTGGGTACCATACCCACTCTTTTGTGTCTCAGGGTGCCTCATTGTTTGCCCATTTTTTTAACCGTAACAGCGCATAGACAGCCATGACAAATGATATCGTAGCCTTGATCGATTACTACGAAAGAGAGAAAGCCATCGACCGCAATCGCGTTGTCGCTGCGCTGGAGTATGCCTTCTGCGCTGCTTACCGGAAAATGGTACCAGGTGCGGATCACATCAATAGTCTGCGTGCAGAAATTAATGTGAAAAAGGGTGATGCGAAAATATACGCAACCCTCACCGTTGTTGCCGATGACGATTACGTCGATAAGTTTAATGAAGTCCCGCTCGCCGTGGCTCAGAAAAAGAATCCTGAGGCTTTGGTTGGTGAAACGATCGACTTTAATGTAACACCGAAGGACTTTGGTCGTATCGCTGTGCAGACCGCGAAGCAAACGATGCAGCAGCGCTTGCGCATGGCTGAAAAGGAGATGCTTTTCGAAGAATTCAAAGACCGCGCCGGCGAGATTGTCTCGGGTGTGGTGCATCGTTTTGAGCGCTCGGATGTTTACATCGACCTTGGTAAGTTTGAGGCGATCATGCCCTCACGTGAGCGTGTGCAAACCGAGGAATACAATGTCAATGACCGCATTCGCGCCTACGTGGTAGCCGTGGAAAATGAAGGTCGTGGCCCCGAAGTGATCCTTTCTCGCAGCCACCCCCACTTCGTGCGTCGGTTGTTCGAGGCTGAGGTAAGTGAAATTGCCGACCGCACGGTCGAAATCCGTGCCATCGCTCGTGAAGCAGGCCATCGCACCAAGATTGCCGTGTGGAGTAAGGACGACAAAGTTGATCCCGTCGGCGCCTGCGTCGGTCTTCGTGGTGCTCGCGTCAAAAACATCGTGCGCGAACTCAACAACGAGAAAGTCGACATCATTCGCTGGAGTGATGATCCAAAGCAACTCGTCGAAGAGGCGCTCAAGCCTGCGACTATTCGCTCGATCACTCTCGATCACGAGAAAAAAATCGTCCACGTCACCGTCTCCGAAGAAGATCTCAGTAAAGCCATCGGTCGCCGTGGTCAAAATGCTCGTTTGACCTCTCGTCTCATCGATTGGGATGTACAAGTGCGCCGTGACGAGTCACAGCAAAAAATGTTTGATGACCGCATCAACAATGCGGCCCATGGTCTTGGTGAGCAACTCGGCCTCAACGATGACCTCGCCGCTAAGCTTTTCCGTGCCGGTGGTATTACACTTGATCTTGTGCTTGAAATGCCTGCCGACTACATCGCCGCATCCTTGGAGATCTCCGAAGATGATGCTGCCGCCATTCTGGAAAAGGCGCAAAGCCTCACCAACGCATAATTATCCCTTTCCGCTTGATTTCCCCTCTCCGCCTTATCCTCCCCCCGAAACGCCGCCATAACCACTGATGCCATCCGATAGCGAAAGCAAACAACCAAAGAAAAAAGTGTTGGACCTCCTCGACGACCAACCAAAACCCTCGCGCCGTGAACGGCAGCGAGAGACTGCTGCCGCCAAGACCCCCGTGGCTCCTACTCCGCCTTCCGCTCCCGTGAAAAAGGCCGCGCTCGATATTTTCAGCGATGGCGGCAAAAAGAAGAGTAGCGGAATTCGCAAGACAGAACGCTCCGGCAAGGCCGTCGTTCCTACCATTTCCAAAGTTCTCGACAAAGAAGACGCGGATCTTGCATTGCCGCCGCTTCCTCCCTTGCCCGACATTTCCACCATCCTGCCAAACATCGCAGCTGTAGCTCCCACGCCAGCACCAGTCGCCGCAGATCCCGAGCCTGTCGCCAGCAGTGAAAACGACAAGCTCATCAGCATCAAGCCGCCGATCATCGTCGCAGAACTCGCCAATCGCATGGGCCTCAAGGCCTTTTTGTTGATGAAGGATCTGATCGACCTGAAAATTTTCGTTTCGCCCAATCAAGCGATTGAGCCTGAGATTGCCGCGAAGATTTGTGAAAAACATGGCTTCAGCTTTGAACGTGAAAAACGTGAAAAAGGCGCAGGCGTCCACAAGGTTGAGGAAGTGATCGTCGAGCCCGAGGCCCCTGTCGAGGAGCCCGAAGAGTTGCTTAAGTCGCGCGCGCCGATCATTACGATCATGGGTCACGTCGACCACGGCAAAACCACATTGCTCGATACCATTCGCAAGAGCCGCGTCGCTTCAGGCGAGGCCGGCGGTATCACTCAGCACGTCGGTGCTTATCAAGTTTTCCACAATGGCCAACCAATCACGTTCTTGGATACCCCAGGTCACGCCATTTTCTCGAACATGCGCGCCCGTGGTGCTGATGTGACAGACATCGTCGTGCTCGTCGTTGCAGCCAATGATGGCGTCATGCCACAGACCAAGGAAGCCATCGCTCACGCGAAAAAAGCCGGCCGCACCGTGGTCGTCGCCATCACCAAGTGCGACCTTCCCGCCGCAAACGTCATGCGCGCCAAGAGCCAGCTTGCCGAAAATGGTCTGCAAACGACCGACTTCGGTGGCGATACCGAATTTGCCGAGGTTTCCGCCTACACCGGCGAGGGCATGGATCATTTGCTCGAATTGCTCTTGCTTCAAGCAGAAGTGATGGAGCTCAAGGCCAACCCGAAAGGCACCGCCCGCGCTAATATCATCGAGGCCCGCGTCGTTGCAGGCCGTGGCGCTACAGCCACCGCGATCGTTGAGAGCGGCACGCTTAAGGTCGGCACACCCTTCATTTGCGGTCCCTTCGCCGGCAAAGTCCGCACCCTTTCCAATGACCTCGGCAAGCCGATCAAGGAAGCGGGCCCTGGAACTCCTGTCGAAATCATCGGCTTCGAGGATATGCCTCACGTGGGTGATGAACTCGTCGAAATGGATAGCGAACGCGCTGCCAAACGCCTTGCCGAAGAGCGTCAGGCTGAACGCCGTTCCGCTCGCCTCGTTAATCCGCTCAAAGCGCGCATGGAAGACATTTTCTCCATGGTCAATGATGACGCCAGCAAGCAGAAACTTAAGGTCGTGCTGAAATGTGACGTGCAAGGTTCCGTCGAGGCCATCAAAAATGCTCTCGAAGCGGTGGAATCCAAAAAAGTCGAGTGCCAAATGCTCGTCGCAGGTGTCGGCCCGATCACCGAGTCCGATATTCTCATGGCCAGCTCGGCCAATGCCATCGTCATCGGCTTCAACGTCAAGGTCGAAGGTAAAGCCGTCAAGTCGATCAAAAACGAGCATGTGCAGGTCAAACTCTACTCGGTCGTTTACGAATTGATCGATCAAGTGCGCGATGCGATGAAAGGCCTGCTTGATCCGCTCAACCGCGAGATCATGGTCGGTCTGGCTGATGTCAAAAAAGTCTTCAAGCTCACCAAAGGTGTGGCTGCTGGTAGTTACGTCAAGCAAGGGAAAATCCTCCGCAAAGCTCATGCCCGCGTCATGCGCAATGGCATTCCGATCTTTGACGGCAAGATGTCTACTCTGCGCCACTACCAAAATGAGGTCGATGAGATCAAGGTTGGTAGCGAGTGCGGTATCCGTCTCGGTGACTTCGATGAATACCTCGAAGGAGATATCATCGAGTGCTATACCTTGGAAAAAGTCGCCCAAGAACTCTAATCTGCATGTCCCAACGCCAAGACCGAGTCAACGAGTTGCTCCGCCGTGAAATCAGTGCCGTCATCGGCAAAGATTACGAATGGCCTGGACTGCTCGTGACGGTGATCGAAGTGGATATCACTCAGGATTTCAAAGAAGCCCGCGTGTGGATGAGCATTCTCGGTGGCATGGCCCAGCCCGTGTTGGACAAGCTCAATCGTGATCACGGTCGCATCCAGAGCAAAATCATGAAACGCGTTGTCCTCAAAACCACGCCGATTTTGCAATTCCGCCACGATAGCTCCGCCGAGCGCGGCGTCACCATGGTGAATTTGTTAGAAGAAGTCGACAAGCTCCCCAAAGCTCTCGATGCAGATGAGCCTCAGATCTAGTCAGTTTACGCCTTAATATGAAGTGGTTAGAGTCGATCGCTACAAAAGCCGAACAGTCGGCCCTACAACATACGTGGTCGAAAGGACTCATGCGTTGCCCTCATTGTGAAAAGCCACCTACGCAGGCGCCCAAAGATACTAATACCATTTACCGCTGCACGTCTTGCGGATTCGAGGCTTTTCCTGATGCTTGGACTCCAGCAGCGGATGGAATTCGCAAGGGCAAGCCCGATGAGATTCCTGCAAACACTCGGATTCGACGTGAAAAATATGGCCCACGCGATTGTGTTTGGCATATTCCCGCATCAGGCAAGTTCGGTTTCTTTTTCTACTTCGGTTTAATCTGGACCACATTCACCGCGATTATGGCGGGCTTTTTTGTGTTTGCCTCAGAGAAGGAAAACGGTCCCGATCAAGCATGGTTTCTCGTGCTTTTCTTCGCCGTGTTTTTCGCAGTTGGTATTGGCTGTCTTTACGTGGCAGTCCGTAATAAATACGCACTCCATCGTATTACGGTGTCTCGGGATCGCGTCGCATTTCGTCGGGAGTTGTTAGGCAAAGTAACTGAAAAATCATTGCTCACCAGCGAAGTCACCGTTGTTGAGCAAAATGTCTTTTACCAACAAAATTACCAACCTGTTTATGGTATCGAAATCCGGGGGAATCGTCGTAAGATTCGCTTTGGCACTACGCTCGATGAGGCCGAAAAAGCTTGGTTGGTAGCTGATCTGCAACGTTGCATCTTCGGCACCGAAACCACCGAATCAATTGTAGAATCTACAGCGTTCACTTCGCCGCAAAATTCTGTAATCGTTGCACAAGAATCATTTGTTTTTCCTCTGCCTGCACCTGTTCGTGGACTTTGGATCTTAGGTCTAACATTTTCACTGATCGGGATTGGCGGCCTTATTTTTGCGGGCTATCAAATGCAAAATTTTTTCTCATTTGGTGTCAAAGATGAGCCATGGTTTGCGCGAGTGTTCGATCTGATTTTCAGCGCATTTAGCATCATTCCGCTGATCGTCGGCGTGGCATTCACCGTTGTTGGAGCTACAGTGTTTATGAAATCTCGCCCGAACGGCGATCGTCAGATCCGTTTAGAGGGCGAGGCAACGCAGGTGTTCTTGCGCAACTATCGGCGTGGGGTGATCGTGAAAGAACAAGCATTTTCCCGCACAGC
>CANHKJ010000064.1 GCA_947460915.1 Verrucomicrobiia bacterium | reverse complement strand
CTCCTATTCCGTCGCTTGGGCCAGCAATTTCTCGCCCAGGTTTACCAAGCTACAATCCTACTACTCTCGGACAGAAATCAACGGATAAAACGGTTTTGCTCTTAGTCGCGTCCGTGGTTTTGCTCTGCATTGTGTGTGTTTCTCTGGTGGTCATCAACTCGAAGAAATCCGAGCCAGTGCAGGCCGCGATCGCTCCAGTCAAGCCGACGCAGACGGATATCCGTAAGGGTATTGCTGAAAAAGCCCAGGATATGCTAGAGTCCAGTGCCGATAGTGTCGAGCGCGCTGTCGAGGAAGCGGAAAAGAAGCAGCAGGCTTTGAACGAGGAGCAGGAGCAGGAGAGAGCTTTGATCGGAGAAATGTATGGAGACAAATACTTCAGCGGAGACCATAAAGCAGGTTACCAGCTAATTGTTGAGATTGAAGGGGTTCTCAATATGTCACCAGAATCGCAAGAGCAAGCGAAAGATTTTTTGCTAGAGAGAATGAAACTGAATCCCGTCCTGAAGCCTCACATCGCGAAAATCGACGAATTGCCATTTTCCGAGGATAGCAAAGGTCCCGCTTCGTATTTGAAGCAGTATAAGTCCTTTGGCACTGGATTTTTTGTCGCTGCTGACGGATGGATTGTCTCGAACCGTCACGTTGTAGGCGATGCGAAGTCCGTCGACGTGCGCATGAGCGATGGTTCCACTCATCGTGCCAAGGTTGTGAAGAAGCACGATGATATGGATTTAGCGTTGATCAAGGTGGAGGTAAAGGCTCCTAAATGCTTACCAGTTTCAAAAGGTGCTACCGAGTTGGGTCTCGGCCGCTCCGTTTTTACCATTGGATTTCCGAATCCCGTGTTGCAGGGCATCGAGCCTAAATACACCGACGGCAAAGTCAGCGCTACAGCAGGGTTGAGCGACGATAAGAATTTTTATCAGGTTTCTGTGCCTGTCCAACCAGGTAACTCAGGCGGTGCGTTAGTAGACGCGGAAACAGGTTGGGTCGTCGGGGTGATCACGCTTCGACTGGAAAATACCATGGATGGCCGCTCTGCACAAAATGTGAGTTATGCGATCAAGAGTGCCGCTCTTCATGAATTCGTGGAGAGTTTTAACAAGAGCGGATCCGATGAGATCAAATTGACTTCCTCCAAGGCATCCTCGCCCAATGGTGTGATTGATATGGCAAAAGACTCCGCTGTGCAAATTCTTGTGCCGAGAGATCGGAATAAGGGCGATCAGGAATGATTTTCTCTGAGTAATCGCTCACTCACAGGGAGTATTTAATCGGCTCCGTCGCCCGTTTTCGGCTGATAGAGCAGGATCGCGGAGCTGCCGTAGTGGCGGCGATCGATCAGATTCCAGTGTGGATGCTCGGGCGATTTCGTGGATTTTGCAACCTCGGCATAAAAAATGCCATTGTCTGTGAGGCGGGGCAGCAGCAACTCAGAATTCAGCAGTTTACCGATGTGCTCGGTGTCGAGAGGATGTTTGGCGTAGGGAGGATCGGCAAAAATGAGATCGTAGCACTGTGTGTCTTTTTTCAGAAAGGAAAGCACTTCGGCATGGATGATGCGGTGACCTTGGAGTCGTGTGGCATCGCAGTTTTGGCGGATGATCTTGACCGATTGGTGGCTTTCGTCGACGAAAGTACAGGTGCAGGAGCCGCGGCTGAGCGCTTCCAAACCTAGGGCTCCAGAGCCGGCGAAAAGATCGGCGACGCGCGCACCGAGGATGCGCTCACCGAGAATCGAGAACATAGCTTGGCGCACGAAGTCGGTGGTGGGGCGGGCGACTGCTTGTGGGACTTTGATGGCCATGCGGCCTGCGCTTCCTGCGATGATTCTCATGGTTTGTGTGAATTGCGTGTGTTCTAGAGGGAAATCATTTTTTTCAGATCGAGCAAGTTTTTTCCTTGGTTGGCAGAGATCCTAGGCTGCGTGATGCTGACGCCCAGCAAAACATCAATCACGCGGCGATCTTCGTTGTAGCGCGGCGCGAGCTTGACACTGAGCTCGGGGAATGTCGATTGGATCTTTTCCTCAAGTGCTTTGGCATGTTGGCGCGATGCCAGAAAGCGGTTATTGATCGAAAAATTCCCATTCCCCTGCAATCTGCCCTGGGCGATGAGGGCTGTATCATAGCCGACGGCGCGAAACTCCACTAAGTGCAGCGCGGATTGTGCGAGGATGAGGCTTGGCGGACGAGGAAAAAATCTTGTGCTTGCCCGCGCAGTGTGTGTGATTGGACTTTACGTAATTGTGTGATCGACTCGCCGCTCTAGGTATCGGAAGCGAGTAGTAGGCCTACAGCTCGGTAAAAGGATTCCATTTCCACGCACTGGCAAAATGAGGTTGAGAGGACTGAAGAGCAGGGGATAGTCCAGGCTGTTGCTTTTGCTGCACTCCGATCGAGAAGGGTATGCCGGGGAGTTTCGCCAATTGGGCGCGGATTTCGAGGGAAAAGCCCTGCGATCTCCAGCGGTAGATTCGGTGTCTCCAATAAAGTCGACTTCCATTTCAAGAGGATCAAAATTTTTTACCAACTGGTTGGTTAAAATCGGAAGGGTTTCAAAGGTGATTGAGTCATCGGCCTGATCTCCTTCAAATGGAATGGAATATTCGAGGTTTTTGATTTCAGTAAAATATCGACCCGATGCAGCGTGGAAAAGTGCGATCTGCGCATCGCTCGTATAATACATACCAGTTGGTTTTTTAGGCTAATGATGAAGATTGTTGGTTTTGCTGCGGAGATGGGCGGCGCTTGCTGGGCTACGATCACAGGGGGATGCGATTGATGGGGATGCGTTGATTTGTTTGCAGGCGGCGAGTCAGGCGATGAATTCGATGGGAAAGTGCAGCTTGGGGCCTGTGATTTTGACAGATGTGATCTCGCTTCTGCCGCGTATCAACTCGCGTCACTCGGGTTGGATGGCGATTTCCTCGATAAAAGCCAAGACGTAGGTAAACGATGAGCTTGCTTCGCTGTCTTTCGGTAGGCCTGAGGGCTGGGCGAGGCGAAGATTTTTGATTCAGAACTTTCCGCTAGGCATCCACCCTGCAGACTCGATGCTGGTGGCTAGTCCGATGCCGGACTCGTTCTTTCTTGCGAGCCAGCAGCTTTCCTAAGGGCTTTGCATCCAGACGTTGCTCAGTAATAAGAGGAGGAGCGGCGGGAGAAAAAGAGTTATGGTGCAGCGAAGTAAGAGGCGTCTTCGATCACTTGCTGGGAGCCTTGGCTCATTAGTGGCGTCAATTAATGGCTGTTCCTCAATGAATGGGGCGTCAGCTTACTTGGATTTCGCCTTGTTGGCTGCGGTGGCCTTGGGAATGCGGATGACCAAACTCTTATCGAGCAGTCGGGTGCCAGCACTGGTGTTCTCTTGGGCTCGATATACAATAAGGTGGTATTTTCCGTCATTTGTGGCACCGACGGCAACGTTTTCCTTGAGCTTGGAGAGTGTGGTTTCTTCCTCGAACTTCCATTCCTTGCCTTTCCATCCACCAAGGATACTCATGGGATCGGCATCGATATCAGCTAAGCGCTTGAGAATGCCATTGGAGGATTTCCAGTTGTCTTCTTTTTCCGAAAATCGCAGCGAGGAGATCGCTGAAGCTGGGCCCGCGCCGAGCAGGTTCCAGCGGCCATCGCTCGTTAGACGAAGCATCATGCCGATCTCATGCGCAACCTTGAACTCGCGTTTGTTCCAAAGTGCGATGTATTCATCATATTCAGCTTGGGTGAGCCCGAGCTTTTCATGAAAAGGCAGCGGCACACCCGGCTTAGAGGTCTTGGCGTGCTCAGCAAACCAAGCAGGATCTTTTTTCGTACTTTCTTCGACCTTGCTGATGTATTTTTCGATTTCGGGCGGAGGCACTACAACGACAAGTTCTGCTTTCGTCGGCTCGTTGGGCTTGAAGATTTCTTTGAAAAGTGCAGGAACCTCTTGGGCGAGGGCCTGGGTGCAGAATGCGAGAGCGAAAAGCGGACGGAGCAAACAGTGTTTCATGAGAGTGCATCCGTTGTAGCGGACGGGCAGAGCTTGGCCAAGGAACAGCTTGAGTTCAAGACGCAAATCATGGGCCTTTGTGAGAATCTTGAATCGGCCATCTTTATGGACAATGGTGAAATTATGCCATTGAGTTTTTTCCTGCTTCCGATTTACTTGCGCTGCTATGAATAAGTCCCATTATTTCGCGCTGTGCGCTTTGTTTCCCGTTGTCGGATATGTGTTTGCTGATGGGTTCGGTGTGAAATCGGGCAATCCGATGATTCCGGGCACACCTTATGAAGTGCATGATGGCACTCGCCCCCAGCCTCGGATTGTGGGAAATGACGGCGCGGTATCGGTGAAGCCACCGGCGGATGCGATCGTCTTGTTCGATGGGAAAAACCTCGATGCGTGGGGCTCGAACAATGGTCCTGCGGCATGGGAAGTAAAAGATGGATCCATGGTTGCAGCCAAAGCGGATGTGGTGAGCAAGCAATCATTCGGCGCGATCCAGCTGCATGCTGAGTGGCGTGCACCTGCTGGGCGTCCCGTAAATGGTCAGTCTGGTGGAAATAGCGGTATTTTCCTGATGGGCATGTATGAGGTGCAAGTCCTGCAAAGTCACAACAATAAAACTTACCCCGATGGCCAGGCAGGCTCGCTTTACGGTCAGTGCCCGCCACTGGTGAATGCCACCACACCTCAGGGTGAGTGGCAAAGCTACGATGTGATCTTTACCCCGCCCGTATACGAAGGCGAAAAGGTCAAGGAGCCCGCGTACGTTACGATCATCCACAACGGTGTAGTGGTGCAAAATCATCGCCCGTATCTTGGCCCATCGTCCCACAAGACCCTCGCTAGCTATCCCAAAAATCATCCAGAAACTGGTCCGATTCGTCTGCAATTCCACGGCGATCCGATGGAGTTTCGCAACTTCTGGGTGCGCCCTCTGGGTGAATACGATCTTGAGAAGTAATAGGAAAATCACCAACTCATTGTAATCGTCATCATTCCCGAAATTGGTAACATCAACTCTCTACGCCATCATGAAAAACAAAATATCCCTCATCGCCTATCCTATTGCCGCCGCACTGGTCGTCTCCTCTTGCAGAAAAACGCCACCAGCGCCAGCTACAGCACCCGTCAATACTGCAGCGAGTGATGCCGAGATTGTCGTGCCCGAGCAGCCTACTACACCACCCGTGGCACCTGCAGACCGCGCGAGCAAGTTAGGATTTGCACAAATGCTGCCCAAGGATACGGAGACTCTAGTGCTCGTGCAAAATGGCAAGGAAGTCGTGAAGCGCGTCAAGGCTTCGAAAATTTTCGGCTTTGCCAAGTCGCAGAATCCTGCCCTTGATGATACGATGTCTGGCGACGGCACTGGTGGCATGACTGCGCTAGATTTTCTCGGTGATGAGTTGTTTCTCGCTACGGGCAAGTCCACGGATGTGCAGACGGGGCACTTGATGCAGACCTCAAACCGCAGCAATTACTTTCAATTCCGCAGCTTGTTAGAAACGATCATTTCTTCGGCAAAAGGAGAGGAGCCAGACATTGAGTCGCTTGATCCCATTTATTCACAGATTGCGCTGGTGCAGGATGCGGAAACGGGCCTCGCTTTGCTCAAGGCCTCGGAAATGCCTCCCTCCTACCTCGGTGTGAAATGCACCAAAGAAAATCAGGAAAAAATCCAGCAGGCATTTTCGAGCTTAATTGGAGATCTCGCCTCGCAAAATGAACTTGGTGATGCGTTGGAGGAAATCACGGTTGAAAAAGACGGACGTAGTTTCAAGGGCAGCAAGCTGGTTGGGAAGAAATTGGTCGCCCAATGGCGTAGCAATGAGGGCCTGATGGGCATGCTTGAAGAGAAACTGGATCAAGCTTCTTTGGATGAATTGTTCAACCTTCTCGGTGAGAAAAACGTGATCGCGGTCACAGGCACCGTCAATGACTACGTGGTAGGTTTCGTCGGTAGTCGTGAAGAAGACCTGAAACTGGCAGCTACCCCCGCTGACTCTTTCGCGACCTCTGACTCACTGAAATTTGTGGATTCCTTCCTTGAGAAAAATCCTGTATTCGTGAGTTATGCAAAGGGTTCGGTGCTATCGGCTATCACCAACAATAGCGGCATTTCTTATCTCACTGATGCCTTCCGTGATGCCCTCGCATCGAGCGGTGAGGTCGATACCCGTGAGATCGAGGCCTTGCTCGATGTTGTCAAAGAGCGTGAGCGCGAAATGAGTAGCTCTCTGAAGATCAGCGATCTGGGCATGGTTGGTTACTTCGAAGAAGGTTTCAAGCTGGAGACCTTCGGTGGCAGCAATATGCCTTCGATCATAGCATCTGCGAACAATAAACTAGGTGCTATCGGCGATAGCAAAGACGTTGCCATTTTTGCCAACTGGACATCCAATCCTGCTTACACAATCAAGACCAATGAGTATCTTGAGTCTCTAGCAGAAACTGTCTATGCGATGACGAAAAACGTTAGCACATGGGAGCTTGGTGAAGAGAATGAAAGCTTTGCCGCCTTTAAGCAATATGTGACCTTGTTTGACGAAAACTTTAGCGATCATGTCGTCACTGCATGGGATTCCATGAGCTCAGATTTTCCTGCTGGCTTAGGCAACGAGACGGCATTTGTGATCGACCTTAACGGTGAAATGCCACCCATCCCGAGCGTGCCGCAAGAGCTCGTGAAGTCCGGAAAATTTCCGCGCATTTCCTATCTGAAGCCCGTCAAAGATCGCAGTAAATTGGTCAGCTCTTGGGAGAAAATTAACCAGAGCGGTGAAGGCATCATGGGGGAAGTCAGCAAAATGATGGAGCAAGAGCAAGCGATGCCGAAGCCGATGAGCTCCAATGACAATGGCTTGATTACCTGGTTCTTCGCGGGGCCGCTTTTCACCGATGACTTCGCACCATCAGTCACTCTCGATGACAAGTGGTTTGTCGCTTCTACCTCTAAGAATCATGCCGTAGATCTAGCCAAGCAGGCTGGTAGCTCCGTATCGGGCAAAACAGGTGCGTTTATGCGCGTTGACTTCGATGCCCTACGCGCCTGTGCAGAGCATTGGGTGAAGGCCGTTGACGAAAATAAAGACGCGGTCTTTGAAAGCAATCCAAGTGCGGGAGAAGATTTCACCGAAAATAAAAAAATGATCATGGACGGCCTCAAGGCCTTCGGGGAAATGGATGAACTCACACTGCATAGCCGAGAAGAAAGCGGCACCTCGCGCTCGACCATTCACTTCAAAACTCGCTAATCAGCGTAGTTTTTTGGGAATCTAACATCAGGCCATCGGATTCACTTCGATGGTATGAATTTTTTGTGGTTCAATCGGCAGAGGTTATGAAAAGGCTGCCGATACGTGCGAGGTTACGTTTCACCGATGCCGAAATGGGGTGTAAAAAACGCTTCGTCTAACAGGTTTTTTTCTTGTAGACGGCGTGGGCGGTGGCGAGGTCGCCGAGTGCTGCGCCGACGGATTTGAACAAAGTGATGTCGCTGGATGATTGTCGAGCAGGGCAACGACCTGCACAGAGATCGGCGAGTTCACCACGGATGTCATCGCGATGAAAAACGCCCTCTGCAATGGGGATGAGGATTTCGCCCGCTTCCTTGAGGCAGTTCAGGTAGGTATCGACGTAAACTTGTGCGGAGGTGACGAGGGCGGAATCACACTCGCGATGGTCGGCATGATGATTTCCTAAAAGATCGACATGAGTGCCTGGCTGGATCCAAGATCCGTGCAGCAGAACTTCATGTGAGCCTGTGGCGCTGACGATGACATCGGCGCTGGCGCAGGCCTCACAGAGATCGGTAGCGACAGCGAAGTGAGTGCCCGGTAGTTCACTAGCGATGGCATCGAGACAGGCTTGGGCTTTCTGTGCATTGCGTCCCCACAGTACGACGCGCTTGATGGGGCGCACGCTACAATGAGCGCGGATGATGTAGGGCACGAGGTTGCCGGTGCCGAGTAAGAGCAGGGTTGATGAGTCCTCGCGGGAGAGTAATTGCGATGCGAGGGCAGAAATACCAGCGGTGCGCCAAAAGGTAACGCTGCGGCCTTCGACTAGGGCGAGCGGTTCGCCGTGTTGCCGATCAAAGAGGAGAATCTGCGAATAGAGTGATGAATGGGGCGCGGTGTTTTGCGGGAAATATGTAAAGGCTTTCAGCGCGATAACTTCATCGTTCCACGAGGGAAGAAGCGCAAATGCATCGTGGTTGCCAGCATCCGCAGAGAGTCGCATGACTTGGCGCTGTGGCATGGTGAACTTGCTGGCGTAGGTGTGGCGCAGGTGGGGGATGAGTGTGTCCCAGCAAAGCTGAAATTGGACGTCGGTAGCCGTGATGATTTGCATAGCAAGCGAAATACAGGAGCGGCTTATTTGCGTAACCACGATTTCGTATCGTTGATCTGGAGGGCGCGTTGCTCTCGCCAGTCGATGATATCGGGTTCTTGGTAAACCTTGCGTCGCAGATCCGTTTCGGCATCGCTGGGGCGGGTAAGTCCGGATGCAGACTCTTCGAGAGCGCCTTGGCGTGCGATGCGATTGGATTCGATTTTTTTCCCGGAGAAAAAGGAGGAATTGCCAGCCTCGGCCGCGCTTTTTCCTGAATCGCGTGCGGTGGTGGCGAAGCGACTGGCATCAGTATTACCCGCATACTGCTGCGGTTTGTATTCGCGGTTTCCCCACCACGATTTCTTCTCGTAGTTGCCGGGATTGAATTTTTTGGTATTGAAGTCTTTTTTGCCCATGGACGCTTGTCCGGCAGACTCAAAGCTGCTGCGCTTGTTACTGTTGGCTTTCCAGTTGCCCTCGGAGTCCTTGAAATATCCTTGTTTTTCTTTGCTGTTGAGCCTTTCTGTGAGTGTGCGCGGACGGGATGTCTCGGAAGCGGCATTGGTGACTTTTTTCTCAGCGCACTGGCTTGTGATTAAGCACAAAGCCAGCAAGGAGGCAAAGCGATAGACAAGGTTGGAGCGTGAGGAATTCATGAGTATATATAGTGTTAGACCATGCCGAGGATCATGCGCCCTTCTTCAGAGATCATGTCTTGATTCCATGCGGGATCCCAAACGAGATCGACGCGTGCTTCGTCAATGTCTGGCAGTGACATCAGGCGTGCTTGTGCATCAGCAGCAATCACAGGACCCATGCCGCAACCGGGAGCTGTGAGCGTCATTTTGACAAGAGCAACGGTTTTGCCGTCATGTTTTTCGAGAGCACAATCATAGACGAGGCCGAGGTTGACAATGTCAACGGGGATTTCTGGGTCGAAGACGCCTTTGAGTTGAGCCCAGACTTGCTCTTCGAGCGGGGCGTCCTTGAGTCGTTCGATTTCTTCTGATTTTTTCTGTTCCGCCTCGGGATTGATGCCGAGAGCGTCGGCATCTTTAGAGGAAATGCGCGCTAGCCCGGCCGAGGTGGCTACGGTGTAGGTGCCGCCGAGGCGCTGTGTGATGTAAACGACGGTGCCGATGGGCAGAGTGAGGCTGTCACCGCTGGGAATCTGGATGGCATCGACGTCGCGTGAGAGTGTGATTTCTTCGTGCATGGAGTTAGCTTCGCTAGATCGGGATGTTTGTCAATAGAGGGAGGAATTATTCTTTTTCTGCTTTGTCTTCCTTGGCAGATTTGAGCTTCTCCATCGCACGGTCTGAGATATCGATAACGCGATCATACTCGGAGGTCTCATAGAAGTTTTTGATGATGTCGAGCGCCCAAGTCGTGGGGTGGTGAGTGACCAGACCGCGGACAATGGATTCTTGTTCTTCGGCTGTTTTGGCGACTTTGCTGAGTGCCGTCCAGAGAGGCTGAGCGTCTTTGTCTGAGCGATCGGAATCTTGGGCGAGAAATTCTCTTGCGGCTTGGAACATGCGAGTCCGCACGTTTTCGTCATCGCTACTGGAAATTTGCTCAATGATGGAGCTAAACATTTCATCGTTAGGCCAATTTTTAAAAGCGGCAGCTGCGGCAATCTGCATGGTTTTGTCAGATGACTTCAGTGCTTCTTTGATTGCGGTTTTTGCATTTTCTGATCCCGTAGCGCTGTATACACGGAGCAGGGCTTGTTTGATTTCTGGGCTGGTTGCGGCTTGTATGGACGTCCCCAAGTATTCGCCCATGGCTATGCGATCACTGGATTTATTCAAGACCGTGACAACGGCTTCTTCGGCT
Organism: Verrucomicrobiia bacterium; assembly: GCA_947460915.1. Classification (GTDB taxonomy): domain Bacteria; phylum Verrucomicrobiota; class Verrucomicrobiia; order Verrucomicrobiales; family Akkermansiaceae; genus UBA956. The sequence continues at coordinate 2,664 of CANHKJ010000064.1, read as the reverse complement.
TTTTTGCGGAGGTTGTTGTCTTGGGAGAATTCCAAAATGGAGAGCAATTGCTTGAAGTGAGCATCAGAGGCCATACCACGAATCGCTTCAAGAGCGGCGCTGGCACTCTCGGGCTTGGGATTTGAATTGATAAAGGCAATCAGCGGATCGACACTTGCCTCGTGCTTTCTGCCGCCAATGACACGACGGAGGAGATTGACTCGAATATCTTCAGGCATGGCGGCGGTAGTGGCATATTTGATAAGCATGTCATCGACATCGGTGCTATCGGTAGCCTTGGCAATGAAGAGTGCTTTGTAAACTGTCTCGCGTGAGGTGTTCGAGGCGATACTAGTGACGTTGTTGAGCAGGATTTGAAGATCTTTTTCATTAACTTCTAACTCTGAGGTCCCAGGTGTAGCTGCAAGGGCGACAAGCTCGTTGTAGCGTTTGTTGATTTTTCCTTCGCTGCGTTTGGCTAAAAACACAAATGCGAGAATGATCGTGATGAGGCCGAGTGTGACGGCAAGAGAGGCTTTGGCGCCATTACTGAGGCCTTTTTTCTCCTTGGGTCCAGTGATGCTGAGCTGTGTCGCAGGCGCTTCGCTGAGGCTGGGTGCTTGATTTGCAGCGGAGGGGCTAGCAATCGGCGCTTTCGTCGCAAGAATCGGCACGGTGGCCTTGATTGCTGATGTTTGTGGACCTTGAGCGGTAGGTGTAGCGGTGGCAATAGGGCGCGCGATGGCAATCGGATTGTGTCCAACTTGCAAGACAGGTTTTGAAACAGTGGCAGCTGGGGGTGTTGATGCTGCTGGCTGGATGATGGGTGGGGGCGCAATAGGGACACCAGCAGATGCCGCTACGGGTATTGCAGGTGCTGCTACGGGTATTGCAGGTGCCGCTACGGGTATTGCAGGTGCCGCTACGGGTATTGCAGGTGCCGCTACGGGTATTGCAGGTGCCGCTACGGGTATTGCAGGTGCTGCTGCGGGTATTGCAGATACTGCTACGGGTATTGCAGGTGCCGCTACCGGTATTGCAGGTGCCGCTACGGGTATTGCAGGTGCCGCTACGGGTATTGCAGGTTCTGCTACTGGTAATGCAGGTGCCGCTACGGGTATTGCAGGTGCCGCTACTGGTTTAGCTCCTGGAATGAGAAGTCGTGGTTTTGGTTTGGGTGTGCCTTGGTCCATAATGAGGGCGTTTGGGGATTTGGTGAGAGTTTTTGTAGCTGCCGTGGCAATAACGGTTGAAGGAACTGCCTCGGAGATGATGCCAGCTGTAGGGGTTGCTGTTATTTGATTAGAAACGGTTTCTTCTGTGGAGGAAGATGTTGGGATTATCGCAGCGGGTGCAGGCTTGGGCAAGGCCGATAGTTCGGAAGTTGATGCTGCGACAACCACGATCTCGGTAGGTGTGCTTGCTTCAGGTTGAGGTTCCACCTCGGCAACTTTGAGAATTTGTGCTAAATCTGGTGTAGGCTTCGGATTGGAAGGGGCAACGGGAACCGGGGTTGTTGTCGGCGTTACGACAGCGGCAGGAGCGGGAGCATTGGGCGCTGCCGTAGAATCGCTCGAGTGTTGCATATTGGGCTGAGACGCGGTGTGAATACTGGGTCTGCCAAAGCCCTCAGGTGGCAGGATCGGCTGGGGCGCAGTTTTGATCAGTGCTGTGATGGCTGAATTTGCCGCAGCGATAGGATTTTGCGCGATGGGAGTCGCCTGTGTTGCGAGCTCGGGCTTCGAGATGGCTGTTTGGGCCTCGGATTGAAAGGCTTGCTGTCCAGCATTAAGGTCGCTCTGGAGGAATAGGCCGAGTGCCTCACGTGCATTTTTGGGGCGATGGTCAGGAAGGCGATTGATGTGCCACATGACCCAGTCACATACCCAACGTGGGAGATCAGGGCGAATTTCGTTGAGCGGATAGACGCGGTGGTCGAGGTGAGCGACCATGACCTGTGGCCCGGTTTCTCCGTTGAAGGGGTAAACTCCGGTCAGAGCATAGTAGTAAACGCAACCAATGGAATACATGTCGGTGCGGAAATCGAGCTCTGTGCGTTCAAATTGCTCTGGGGACATGAAAAAGATCGAACCAAAGATGGAGTCTTTCTGGTCGATCGTTTGCAGCGAAGGTTTGGGGCTGAATTTTGCCAATCCAAAGTCGACGATTTTCACCTGAAATTTACCAGAAGGGAGCCAGGTGAGCATGACGTTAGTGGGCTTGAGGTCGCGGTGGACCAAAGTCATGTCTTGAGCGGCGACGAGGGCCTCTTGTGTTTGCAGCGCGAATTCTCTGAAGTCCTGCCATGTGAAGCTCGCTTTTTCTACAACCTCGTCAATGGTCTTGCCATTCAATAATTCCATTACTACGTAGGGGCCGTCTTCATCGATCCCGACATCATAAATGGTCACAATGTGAGGATGTTGCAACGCAGAGAGAGCTCCCGCCTCTTTCGTGAGTTGGCGTGTTGCTTCTTTTTCTAAATGAGCGCCTCCTTCGGGAAGAATGCGTTTGACGGCTACTTCGCGGCTCAAGTTTTTGTCATAGGCGCGATAGACCGCTCCAATTCCACCTTGGCCAACTTTTCCTCGTATTTCGTATCGATCATCCATTCGGGCTGGGACATCTTGCATGATATTGATCTCAGGAAAAGCAGGAAATTTGTGGAATTGACGATTCTTTTAT
>CANHKJ010000063.1 GCA_947460915.1 Verrucomicrobiia bacterium | reverse complement strand
GTGCTGTGGGAATCGAGTGGCCACGCAACGTTCTGCGGCACTCGTTCATCACTTACCGCATTGCCAAGGTCAAGAGTGCCGATCAAGTGGCGCTTGAAGCGGGGAACTCGGCATCGATCATCTTCAAGCACTACCGAGAACTGGCCACCGAGGATGTGGCGGATCAATGGTTTGGCATCCAGCCCAAGCCGGGGCAGTGGCAGAACACCATCACCTACAATCGCCTGACCCGGACGGTGACGCTGCCGGAATGAGCCGACCCGTTCAATCCGCGCGCCAACTTGCCTAACAAACGCGGAATGGTTTTGCGAGGGTGGGGGATATACCCATACCTGATAAGCTCATCGTGTGTACCTACGCGACACCAAACGCAACATCCGAGGCAGGGAAACATGTCCTCTTACCTCGGATTTGCAAGGAGAGAAAAATGATGGCGCAGATCGCGTTTACTTGCATTGACGCTACTCTGATGATCGAGACTATCTGCGTCTCGGGGAAATCGACATCTATTTCAAAGGTTTGGCGAAGTTAGACACACTTTTTTTACGTTTTCGAAACTGCAACTCGCCTCAAAGCACAAGGTTAGCCACAAATCTTCAACATCGGAGCTATCATAAACAAGCTTTTCCTTATGGATCTTTATGTCTCTCTCAATCTGAATCTGCTAGATCTGACCAAGTCGGTTTATTGCGAAGGGGGGGCGTGAGCTAATTTGCCTCTTTTTCCAAAAATGCATTCATGGCGCTTTCCCATTGCGGGATGTTGTCGCCGTGGTCTTGGTCCAAAATGATCCGCATTGTTCTCTTGGCCTCTTCGTGGAAGGGATGATTCACAATTCTGATCGCGTCCAGCATCGCCGGCATCATCACCCGCGCCGGGCGGTTCATTAGATCCGTGGCGAAAACCTGGAGCACGTCGGGATCCGAATCTGGATTTATCCAAATTTGAAGCACGCGCGGGTATTCCTCATCGCTCAGCAGATTGGATATGTGCTCCGCGCACTCCGCTTGTGCGGATTTGGTGAGCTTCGGCATGAGGTCGATGAGTGCCTGAGCGGTGTTTGTAATGTCCGTGGCTGTATTACCTGGGAAAAGCTGAAGCGTTTCATCCAGTTCGCGGCGATCGTCGTTGAACTGCGTGGGAGCTTTTAGTGAAGTGGTTTCTGCGGCGGATTGGCTTGGCAATGCGGCATGGACTCTTGGCCATGTGCTTTTTGGTCTAACCTCAACCAACTCCGATGGTGGCGAAACGCGCGTCGTATCATCGCTAATTAGAAACCAAATCGCTCCTCCTGCGAGAATGGCTGCGAAGATGGCGACAAAGCGTGAAGACATGAGATTGTTGCTAGGAATTTGCTTTGAAGTAAATGTCATTGAAAGAGCCATTGGGTCGAGCCGTTGGGCTGGGAAACGGGTGATGACTGGCTGACACTCTGCTCGAGAGGACTTTGCAATGACTCTAACGAGCACTGTTGATCTCCAGCGTTCCGGCGACGCGGCGTGAGGATTTGGTGGAACTCGGAGCGGTGAAGTGGCCGATGATGCCGGTGCCTTTTGGGGTGCGGACACCACGGAAGGTAACGGCGCGCGCACGGCTGGTTTTTGTCGCGGGCAGAGTCAAGCTACCGGTGAGGATGCCAGTTTTTTTGTCGAACTTCATTTTTACGCCGCTTACATTCGCACTGGATGCGACTGTCATACTCGCGCGTTGCACGGTAAGTGCGATTTCTGGCTCGGCGGGCACGTCCTCGCCGATCAGATCGAGTTGCGCTGTCTTGATGCTTTCCTCTAGGCCGAGCAAATTCAGCCCCGCAGGATCGGGTGTGTGGCGCGAGCCGATCACACCGGCATATTCTACAAGCGAGATGCCGTCGGGGAAGGAACCGCGATTCGTCGCGGACTGGTACCAAGTGAGTTCGCCTGCGGCTTCGCCCTCGGCATTGACAAAAATTTGCCCAGCAAGCGTGCTGGAACCACTCGAGTTGGGAAGGATGAAATAGACGGGGAACGTCGCGCCAAAGGAAGTTTCAGAAAGCGTGGTCGCGAGGCTCACTGGCGCGCTGCCATCAGGAGCCCAGACCGTGAGAGTAACATTGCCGAGGGGTGAAATACTGGCTGCGAGGAAACCAGCACCCGATGGCTGACCAGCGGCCGCACTGCTGTCATTGACGAAGACAAGGTTGATGTTCTTGTCGCTTGCATACGGGCTCGGATTGGCAGCGCTGCGAACGGTGGCGCGTGCGCCATTCACGGCGGCGGAGCTGCTGGTGTTGGCGACTTCGCCAACGAAGGTGAAGTAAGGCTGAGGGCTGCCGGACGAATATTCATCGCTAAGGGCAATACTGCCGCTAACTGTCACGCCTGCCCCGGGCGGGGTGATGGTGACGTCGCCCGTGTCAGGATCGAGCGTGAATGCAGCGCTTGAGAAAGGGTAGCGCACGAGGTTGTGAATGAGAAACCCTGTGGCCTGTCCACCACGCGTCAGGGTGAAGCGGAGACGTCCGCCGTTGTTGCCGTTCAGTGATTCGGAACGATCTACAACGCTGTCGTAGGTGCCAGCAAGGTCCGTGAACGGAATGGCAGGCAGCACTTCGATCGAGGCTACAACCTCGTTCGTGACAGATCCATCGGGAAGGGTGGCGCGGAAGGTGGTAGCATAGGTGCCTGTCTCTGTCGGACGACCGACGACGAACCCAGTGCCCGGGGCTTGAGAGTCAATCGACAGACCCGCTGGTAGCCCGGTGGCAGTGATGGTTAGTTGCTCGGACGAGCGTGCACCAAACTCATCCTCCACGTAGAGGAACGGTGCCCGGTAGCCGTGCGGGGCATAGGCCACATTTTTGCGGATCGGTCCGAGCACAACTACCGAGAGCGTCTGCTGTGGCTTGTAGTCAGCTGGGAGCACTTCCAAGTCAGCCGTGGTCTCGGCAATCGGTGCGCCATCGGGCCAAGAAAAAGCGAGCTTCACGGCAAACTTACCAGTCTCCTCGGGCGCGCCTTGGATCGAGTAGTAACCTGATTGAATCTCTGAAACAGTTACGCCTGCTGGTAAACCAGTGGCCTGCACCTTCGTCGGTGCCTTCAGCAAGGTGTGCCATTGGCCGACAAGAAACGCACCCGCATTACCCACCTGCTGCCCTTGGCGGAATCGAGTCAACCCCCAAGTCTGCGCAGTGTAGCTCTCATCTCGTGGGTCGGTGATGACGAATGTGACAGTCTCTTGCGTCGTCGTTATCCCATCGGCCATCGTCGCCTGCACCTGCACGGTGAACTGCCCGGCCTGGGTCGGCGTGCCCGCGAAGTGCGCGAGGGTATGGAAACCGTCACCTTTCTGCTCCAGTCGAATGCCCGGTGGGAGATCTCCCGTCACTTGAACGGTGTGCGGCAGGCGATACCAAAAATTGTCACCCGGACTTGGGCGAAGAACGATAATCATGCTCTCCCAAGACTGGATTTCTTCGCCTACTTTGAAACCCGACGGCGACAATGCGGCTTGGAGTCGATAAACCGTGGAGGCTTGCAACGAATTTGCGGCAGAAAATGACAGCCAGCCGACGAAAAGAAGGAGTGCGGCACGAAGACTAAGTGTTGTAGCTATTACGCGAATTAGATTGTTGTAATTCATCATGAAACAGGCGTAATACAGTTGTTCATGTGTGTCAAAAAAAAATGCAAAAAATTTGATTACTCGCATTTTTGGCAGGACTGTCGATTCCAGTAACTCGTAGTATCTCTCGCCAAGATAGGATTTGTCGGAATATTTTATAGTAAGAATTTAACTCACATCTTGATGTTGTAATAATATTCGTTTTGCTGTCGTGATGCAATCTAGAATTTGAGTTTAAAAAAAGAGACAGTCTAAAAAGGGACATTCCTGCTACGTGGTCCTGCTACGTGTTTCTATTAAGGTTTATTTCTTTTGTAAAAACCAGATGTTGCGAAAGCGCACCGGGTTGTTGTGATCTTGGAATTGCAAGGTGCCTTGCTGCTGTGGATTTTTGAATTCCACACGATCTTGCACCAGTACGTTATTGTGTTTCACCGTGACCGTGGCGGGCTTGATAATCTTGCCATTTTCGACGATAGCACGCTGAATGATGATATCGTAGCACTGCCACAAGCCAGGACCGCGCGAGGCATTCACCAAGGGCGGACGATGATGGTAAAAGGCTGCGGCTTGACCATCGAAATACGTTTTGTTTTCAAATGAATCGAGCACTTGGATTTCAGGAAATCCGCCGATGAAGACACCACTGTTGCCGCGTCCTTGACCGCTGCTCACGACCTTTTCCGGCGTGGCCCACTCGAGGTGCAAGTGCCCGCTGGTGATCACGGCTTCTTTGGTGATAACCTCTCCCGTGCCGGGCACGATTTCCATGAAACCACCATCGATTTTCCAACGCACCGCATCGGTCTGCGTGGCATCATTTTTGCGTGGCACTTGTTTCCAAGCCGCCGCATCCTTGCCATTAAAAAGCACGATGGCTCCTTCAGGTGCCGCCACAGGATCGCCCTGATAAGCAGGTGCCACCACCGCCGGTTCGGGCCACTCTTTTTTGGGTGCTTGCGCTTGGAGTCCAGAGATCGAACTGATCGATGCGAGTGCGAGGCAGAAAAGGTAGGGTTGTTTCATGTGGGAAGAATTTACGAGCAAACGGTTGCAGCTTTATCAAGCAATCAAATGCAGTCGTTTGTGATGATTGGTGGTTATGCTATTTTGCTATGGCGAGTTTGTTGCAGCCATGCAGTAGGTAGGAGCTGGTCGAGTTGCTCGGCACTTGGGCTGGGGTGGTACATGAGTTTTACAAAAACCCTCTCGAAGTAGGCATACGGATCTGCGCCTCGGCTGCGGACTTGCTCGATCCCGCCCTGCGGGATGTAGATGACGGCGCTGCGCCAGCCGGTGTCTTTGCCTCCGATGAACATCCAGTTTTTGTTGCCGAGCTTGGTGGGGCGAATCGCGTATGGGTTCTGGTCGCTCAATCCGCACCCAGTATCAAAGTCAATATGTCCTTGTTCAAAGCATGCGGCAAGCTGGGGCCATTCCGACTGGGCGTAGTGCAGCGCTTTGCTCAGGGGACTCCTAGGGGTGATGCGGCGGCGAAGGATGAGCCTCGAAACCTACAAGAGTCCCACATGGAACGCACCCGAAGTCCAATTGGACGACGGGCGCATCTTGGTTCTCGAATATACATGATCACGCCCGGCGGGTTCAAAAAATGCAACCGATGCCAAAAAAATCTTGGCAAAGCGGTACGGAGAGCTACGCTCGCTACAAATGACTGCCGCTGTGAAATCTCCCGAATTCGCCGATTACCAGCGTGGACTTGGATTTTTTCTTACCGAAACACCGCCCACATACGCGCCGAAACACTTCTTCCGTCCCCTTTTCCCCCGCCTTCGGTCCGGCCACCGGTTCTTTCAACGGCCTTCACCCCAAAAGCAAATTCCTAGCCCTCACATGCTCCAAAACAGTTTCTAACACTTTTTTGAAGTCTATTGCGATCTCGAATGTGAACCCAGACTCGCGCCATCAGAAGAATGAACGCACTGTTATCCATTCCATCCAGAACATATATGAAACCCTCCGACCCCCTACGCCAGCGCGAGGCCATGACGAGCAAAATCAACCGCCGCCTGGCCTGCGAGGGCAAACTGACACTGCCCGCCGTGCCCAGCCTTGTGGGTGATTACACCCGTCGTTGTGCCGAGTTATTTGCTGCTCAAGGCCGCACTCTGAGCGAGGCCGAGCTTGCACAGCTCAAAAACATCTTGGATGGCCAGCTCAAAGAAGCGTTCAGCCGATCGCAGCGCTCGCAGATTACAGTGTCCTATCAGGCAGCAGTGGGTGGTTTGTTGAATTATTTTGTGGCGCCGCAACATGCCACGATCGAGCAAACTTATGAGAACTGGGTCAGCACACGCAAGCCCCCCTTCTTTGGCACCGAGCCCGACGCCAAGGTGATGGCCATGGCGCGGCAGTGGGGTGCGCCGCGTGGCCAACGCGTGCTGGACATTGGCGCAGGCACGGGGCGCAACACCTTGGCCTTGGCACGTTGGGGATGCACGGTGGACGCAGTCGAGATGACGCCCAAATTTGCAGAGATACTGACCACCACTGCCGAGCAAGAGTCGCTAAGTGTTCAGGTCATTTGCAAAGACGTGTTCCAAGTCCGCGACGAGCTGCGTGGGCCCTATGATCTGATTTTACTGTCCGAGGTGGTTTCCGACTTTCGCACGGTCGCGCAGCTGCGTGGCTTGTTCGAACTGGCGGCGCAACAGTTGGCACCAGGCGGTGCACTGTTGTTTAACGCATTTGTCTCTCGCCCTCATTACTCGGCCGATGATGCCGCTCGCGAGTTTGCGCAGCAGGTTTACACCTGCTTCTTCACACCCGAAGAATTGACTGTGGCCAGCCAAGGACTGGCCCTGACTCTGACCTCGGACGAGAGTGTTCACGATTACGAAAAAACCCATCTGCCTGCCACTGCTTGGCCACCCACAGGCTGGTATTCCGACTGGGTGTCGGGCCTGGATGTTTTCCAGATGTCTGCTGAAGATTGCCCCATTGATATGCGATGGCTGGTGTATCGTAAATCCCCTTGAGTCAGTTCTTCATGAATACAAGCGCCCCCCCTTTACAAGACATCTTCTCCAACCATTACTCCAAATGGGTGTACCCAGAGCCCATTCTCAATTTACCAACCTCCTTTTCCCCCGCCTCCGGTCCGGCCACCGGCTCTTTCAACGGCCTTCACCTCAAAAGCAAATTCCTAGCAATAAGTGCGCCTCGGGGCAGAGATTGCGGGACCCGCGAAATGAAAAAAATACTTCTGCACAATACACTACTTTCGCTGATTCGGAGAAGGCCCGATCCGACTGAACCATCTGATCTCGATGAATCGCCTGCGAAGAAGTTAGACTGTTTGCCAAAATTATGTTCCGTTAAAGGATCGATTAGCGCAGATGGATTGGACGTTGTCGGGAGTTCGCAAGAGTGATTGTAGTCTATCGAAGAGCTTTTTCTCCTACTCACATCCTTTGTTGGTGATATAGCTCGCTAGGTGATGGCTTTTGATGTGTTGCCAAAGCCTCTCGATCGGATTGAAATCGGGGCTATAGGCCGACAAATAAAATGGTTTGATGTGATGCACAATGCAAACTTTTTGCCGTGTGCCAGCTGGCGTTGTCGAGCACGAGAACAATTTTAAGTCGGTGGCATCAAGGCGCTTGCGAGCCTTCTCATTAGCGCACGCATAGTTGGCTACGACAAACTCAGGGAGTGTGCAAGAATCAAGATCAGGACTAATGCGCGGACGTAAGATGTCTCATGTTGAAGTAATTCAAACGTTTGTATAACTTTCATTTTCGCATTTCGGTAATTATTTTTGGCAAACAGTCTATGAACTCTGCGTTAAGTCAGTTGAAAAGTATTTTTCCTTGTAGTTCTCCGGGTAATTAGTCCGTGATAGCTACCTTGAGACGGGCAAATTTCTTGTTGTCCGGTGCCTTGGGAAGGGTAAGGGTAATAGTATCAGTGCCGTTACCGTTATCGATTACGGAGACACCAGCAGTGGAACCGGCGGTGTTGCCTCCAACTGTGAAGACGTTAGGCCATACGCCGAGGGCGGTCCCGACTTCGATGGCGACGCTCACTCGCGAATCGACTGAATCTCTGTCGCGCACGAACGTGAAGGTCATGTTGCTGCCGTCGGTGGTGGCGGTGGGGAGCTTGCCGAGGTCCTGCGTGTTCTTATCGCCACCGAGCACGAATTCGATGGCATTTGGCACGCCGTCGCTGTCGAAGTCCCCGTCCGCATTGCTGCCAAGGGAGTTGGTGGCAGCCCATGTTTCGTAGGGAGAGGGTGGCTCGGCAATCAGCGCGGTAACCGCAAAATCGTCTAATTGACCGGTCGTGCCGCTTGAGGGGAATAAGTTGGAATAGACACCGATGTAGTTCTCGTTGGTGCCGCTCCAAGTGAATGATCCGGAGCCCATCGCGATACCGCCGAAAGTAACCTCATAGTTCACCGTCGAGCCGACATTGAAGTCTGAGCATGTGAAATCGATCTGAAGTCTCTTCGGGAGCGTGGATGCATCACCTGCGGTCGCATTGTTGATCACCTCGGTTCCGTTTTCGAAAACCTGGATCGCGCTTTGATTGCCGCGGTAGCCAACGAACAAATCAGCGTAAGAGAAACTGGTTGGAACGTTGTGAGCCCATCCCTCTGCCTCGGCTTTCGACATGCCCATGGCAATCCCAGCGAGTCGTACGGTGCCCTGTGTCGAGTAATTCTCGATGTCGATACTGATGCTGAAGCCTCCGCCACTGGAGATTGCGGAATTGATGAAATTGTGATCGACATAAGACATGCAGAAGCCGCTGGTAGAACCGGAGGCAAAGATCGCGTTGCCTGAGATTGATGCGTTTCCGCCAGAGCCGACCTTCTCGACCCAATTCAACGCGCCAAGCGACCCCGACTTACCGACGGTCGAGGTATTCAGGTCAGTGTTGTTCGGCCGGTTGAAATTGTCAGCGAACATAACAAAAACGGGCGGTGGCACTTCAGTGCCGAAGTTCCACACGGTGTCACTTGTGATGCCAGCGAAGCTGTTCCCTGTCAGGTCATCTATGGCGGTTGCTGCGATCTGGATGGCGTAGTTTTTTCCGGCTAGGAGGTCTGCCGTCGGGTTGATCGTTAGGGTTGCTCCTGAGACCGTCACTTGGGCATCGGTAACCGCAATGTTTGTGGCCGTTCCGTCTGTAAGATTTCTGATCGTGATATGGCCTGTGCCCTTGGCGATTGGTTCGCTGAAGGTAGCCTCAAGGTCTGCGTCGGGGGCCACGCCGATCGCGTCGTCGGCGGGGCTGTAGGTGGAGATCACGGGCGAGCCGGAGGTAGTATCTAGGGCATACTTTGCAGTCAGATAGCTGCTGATCTGTTCGCTCTCGGTTGCGCTCAGCGCCCTGTTATAAATCATAACTTCGGCGATGTCGCCCTCCCAGGAGCGACCGTTAGTCCGATCTGCGCTGAGATTACTGGCGTTGACAACATCCGTAGTTGTAACCGAGAGCAAATTCCACCCGACAGGCAGGTTGGTCGTGGTACCATTGACGGCCAGGCCGTTCAAACTGGTCGTACCATCTTTGATGCGGGACGAAGTATAGGTGGAATGCCAAATCTTGGAGGGGGTTACGGTGCCACGGTGAAAGTGGTAATCGGTAGTATCACCTAAAAGAAACTTCATCTCGCTAGGATTCTGCTGTTTCATCACCCAGAAAACCGTGCGGATGTTGGTCATCCGTGGAAAACTAAAACTGGCTCCGTTGCCAACAGGAAAACGCACGACCGGTCGCGCGTTGAGTTCATTGGTCTCATAGGTGGGTGCACCGGTAGTCCTTGTGGCATGATTGCCGAGCCCGGACATTTCGTTCCAAGTATTGAGCGTGGCCCCGTCGCTCAAGCCCGTGAGCTGCGAGGCATCCAGCCACAAGGTGAGGCCAGTCACGCCAGCCGGTGGTGGGGTGATAGTGGTGAAGTTCCAAGTCGCGGTGTCGCTGATCCCGGCAAAACTGTTTGTGACCACTCCGTCAAGCGCGGTCGGATCAATTTTGAGGGCATACGTTTTGCTGGGGAGGAGATTCGCTGTGGGGTTGATCGTCATCACTTCGCCAGCGATGGAAACCTGGGCTGTGTTGGTGATTGCGATGTTAGTCGATGTGCCGTCGGTTAGGTTGGTGAGCGTGATGTTGCCCGTGCCACGAACGATGGCCTTGTTGAAGGTCACCACCAGGTTGGCGTCCAGAGCGACGCCGGTGGAATTGTCGGTAGGGCTGAAGTTTCCGACAACGGGCCCTGTGATGGTGGTGGGCCGGCCGTTTGGGTAGTAAAGGTCGATGAGTTCCTGTACGCGATTGGTGATGCCGATGGCGGAATTCTCATTGTAGTTGTTCCATTGAGTGGCGTGCTCTCGCTCCTCCCAGAAACCGCTGGAGCTGGGTTGCCTGGTCCACCACTTGGTGGCGAAATCCCGGAAGGCGGTATTGTTGGCCGGCGCGAGGGATTTGTAACGCACGAGCCGGTCGTAGATTTCCACAGGTGCGACAAGTCCGGCATTGTTGATCGCATTACGCAGGTTGGTGGCGTTCTGCGGATAGATTCCCCAGAAATGAAACAAGGGTCGGATGTCCGCGCCCACGTTCTTGGACAGGCGCAGTAGAAGGCTATCCGTGTCCGTCGCGTAATTGACGCCATTCTCGGAATCGGTCACGAAAGACTTCCAATAATTACCGAGAACACCCCAACCGTAGATGCGGGCGATGTCCACGAACTTTGCGTGGCCCTTGAGCTGGTAGGCTTTTTCGCCATCGGCCATCTCCGCTTTGTTGGGGGAAAAATTAAACACAGTCATCCACGCCATCGCAGTCGTCTCCAGCGTGCGGTAGGTGATGTTATCAGCCAGTGACGCCCTGAAGGCTGTGTCCAGATTGATTCCGAATTTCCGATGCAGGACGGGCACAAACGGCAGGTTTACGTTGGACTCGGTCTCACCGGGAAACTTGTCAAAAAAGTAGCCGTGGCCCTGCTCGTGAAACTCCACCTGCGCGTCATCGGTACCATACTGCGGACCTCGGATCAAGTAATGGGTATGATAGCCGTTATTGTAATTGGCCGTGGCACTGTAGCCGCCGACGTTCACGGCCGGATAGCCCGGTGCGAAAACGGAAGTGCGAATCAGGACATCGGCCTGAAGGTAGAAGGATTCCTTACCGCGGATTTGCGGGAAGCCAAGTAGATCGTTGACGGCATCCATCGCAGCGTCCCAGTCCTTCATCACCTGGGTCGGGTCGGGCATTGCGTAAATCCAGCTCCTTGGGACCTGCATCATGAATTTATCCGACTGGAAATCCGCCCACGGCCCAGGGTTGGTGCGTTCGGTCAGCCAGTCCGCAGGCGTCGTCTGGTGAAAACTCTTCGCAGAAAAGTAAGGCGAGCGGACGGCATTGCGCACGGAAACGTTCACGTTGCCCTGGTTGGCGAGCCATGGCACCTCGATATAAATCCCTCCGCCATGCGGGCAGGCGACTTTGGTTTCCACCGCGTTGATGGGGTAAAGGACCGTGGAACGATCTAGACGCTTGATCGAGGGCTTATTAGAAAAATCCCACGAGTGCGCGCCGACCCGGATTTTAAAACCCTTGCCCACCAGCGCCGCTGGCACAGTGACCGTGGCAATCGAGCCGGGAGCAAGATAGCAGCCAGTCGGTTTGCGCGCGAATGTGCCGCTGCCATCTCCCTGCGTTGTCCATCCTACCGTATTCGCATAGCTGGCCTTGATTGTCACGGTGCGTGTGGTGTCCGTCGGGTTCGCTGGCGGGTTACATGCGCCGGGGAAACTTGACGCGCTGCCGAACTTGAAACCATTCAGCACGCTCTCGTGAGTTGCCAGCGTGGTGTCGTTGTAAACCACGTCCATGATGTATTGCTGCACATTCCAAAGCGTCCAATGGATATCGTTAGTGACGGAAGCGCGGGCGGGCAGGCCGTTGACATACCAGCGGTTTCCAGTGGAAGCATCGTAGGCCCTCACTAGGTCGAACGCTGCAGTGATGAGTGCTGCGCTGTCGGCAAGACGGACATTTTGCTGATCGATCGTCGTCTTGTGCGCAGAGATCTGCGCTGCAGTGAGCGTCGTGGCGCCGGTGATGTGGTTCCTGAGCGCTACGAGAGCGAGATACAGCGGATCGCCCACGCCAGTGCTGAAGTTCCAGTCGGTGTCATTGGTGATGCCGGGATAAGTATCGCCCAGAGCACTGGTGATGGCGGTCGGGTCGATGCGCACGGCCCAGGCTTTGCTCGCGATAAAACTGCTACCGGGATTGATCGTGAGCAGGTTCTCGGAAATCACGACTCTCGGGTCAGTGATGGGAATGACGGTGCTAGTGTTGTCCGTGAGATTTTTGAGCGTGATGTTGCCAGTGCCGCGCACGATGTTCTGGCTGAAAGTGGCCAACAGTGGATTCGAGGCGAAGACATTGGTTGCATTGTCCGCCGGGTGTGTGGCGACGAGCGACCAGCCGCCGATGGGTTTCTCGATGTCGAGATGAAAGCGTCGGTCGTCATCGCCGGCTGTGATCGTCGTGTTTCCAACGCCGCTAGTGCCAGAACCATAGCTCACCCCATCAGAAAACTCGTCCGCCGTCATAGAAATATAGGGAATGCCATCCCCCCATGGAGTAGTGGAACTCTTTAATGCCACATCGACTCCGTAAAATGTGTTCGGCTGCAGAATGATAGGAGTGTCAAGCCGCCAAGTGACGTGATTATTGGCGGCCCAGGTAGCAGTCTGGGTGGCAGTTTCGGTATAGACCGGTGTGAAAGTGTTACCGGAAATCTTGCCGATGCGGATGGTATAAACCTTGGTCCCGGGAACGCTGGTGGTGATCCGGTAGGTCAAGGCTTTGAACCTGAGGGCCTCGTTGCGTGTGCGGAATGTCTGACCCTTGGCGGCCCCGGCGGCGGAATTCTCAGGCCACCACTTGTCGGTGGCAGTCTGGGTGCCGAGATTGGCGAGGTCCTCGCCGTCTATAACGGGAGCTGCCGCGCTGGCGGTCACGGTGGCGGCGCAGAGTGGCGAGTTAGCCAAGGCTAGAAGCGCCAAAGCGGTTAGAGCATATTGGGTTTTCATGTTGAGAATGGCTAAGAGTCAGGTCGGCGTTTTGGGTTACGCTCATTAAAGCTTTACTGATCGGGCAATGCGGCATTACTGACTGACTTGCATAATAATTTATCGTAGTGTCCTTCAAGAATTTAGTCGAGCGAAAATGCGCTTCGGCGCATGGCGCGTTGCCTCATTGAAGCGGAAATCAACGAATTAGACTCAATGTATGCAGCCGTGGAAGATTGCGTTCGCGCCCGCAATGTCGCTGCTGATGAATCACTGTCCGTGATG
>CANHKJ010000062.1 GCA_947460915.1 Verrucomicrobiia bacterium | reverse complement strand
CGCGCGATTGTTTATGGTCGTGCATTGTCCCCCGATCAAACCACTGCCGCCCCAGAAGGCTCTGTCGTTTTGTTAGACTTTTTTAAAGACGCCGAGAAGCCCAAGACACAGAAATTTTTCGCTTATGGTGGAGATTTCAATGATCGCCCCACAGACCGATCCTTCTGCTGCAATGGACTTGTGCAGCCAAACCTTCGTCCCGCGCCTCACTTTGAAGAGGTCAAGACCATCTATCAAGAAATCCACACCACGGCTGTGGACATGACCAAGCCAGACTTGCAAATCAAGGTCTACAACGAATCCTTTTTCCGCTCGTTGAATTATGTCAGAGCCTCATGGAAACTACTGAAAAATGGATTGCCTGTTGGTCAAGGTGAACTTGCATTGCCCAACCTTGCGCCGCAAGCGTCTCAAACCATTACGGTAGGCACCAATCACACACCCGAAGAAGGTGCCGAGTATTTTTTCCGAGTTCGATACGATCATGCAGAGCCAACGGCATGGTATGATAAAGGTCAACCTGTGGCATGGAATGAATTCCTTTTGCCTTGGACCACACGTCAGCCAGCAAAAACACGCGAGGCAAAAGAGCCTGCTTCATTTACCGAGAGTGAACAGGAAATCACCGTCAAAAGTGGTCGTGTGACTGCCATCATCAGCAAAGCAAAAGGCGTTCTCAACTCGATCAAAGATCAGGAAGCCGAATGGTTGCGCAGCCCGTTGCACTTAAACTTCTGGCGCCCTACGACGAACAATGATGAAGGAGCAAAGCTTGATCACAATCTCAAGGTTTGGCAATATGCTGGTGTCCGTGCTACTGCAAAAAGTGTCAAGGTTATCAAAGAAGGAAGTGATGTTGTAGTCACGGCAGATATCAACATTCCCGCGGGAAAGAGCAGTGCTACAATTGTCTATCGTTTCACTGGAGCCGAGCAATGCTCGATTCACACGATCTTCCGTGCCGATCAATTGCCCACGATTCCACGCATTGGTTTCAGCGCCCATGTTTCCTCGCGCAATGGTTCACTCGAGTGGTATGGCAAAGGCCCTCACGAGAACTACATTGATCGCCAGACTGGCTCTTGGACTACACTGCATAGTGGCTACGTGCCAAATCTCTTTTTCCGCTACGTCGACCCGCAAGAATCAGGTCAACGCACGGGCATTCGCTGGGCGAAACTTGGTTCACCCGATTCACCTAAAGCCTTGCAGATCGATGCCCTGGGCACTGATTTGTTAGAGATTTCCTGTTATCCGTGTTCGGCGCAAGATGTGACTCTAGCGTCTCATCCATCTAGCCTTGCTCAGCGTGATTTTTTCACTCTCAACATCGACCATAAGCACTCGGGACTTGGCGGTACCGATTCATGGGGAGCCACCGCATTACCTCACTATCAACTTCACTCCAATCGAGAATATGAATGGTCGATGCTCATCAGCTTCGACCAAGTCCCAGTGATCATGCCCAAGGCCCCACTGCGTCGCCTCCCCAGCACACCGCCAGGCCTACCACCAGGCGCGCGTAATCCACTACCCATTCCCACTTTACCAGGTAATCCAAAAGCACCTGCGAACAATACACCGCCTCAGTAATCATTTCATTTGCTTACCCCATGTCAATTTCTGCTATCATCGTCGCAGCTGGTTCATCCCGCCGAATGGGGTTTGATAAACTCAGCGCCCTTCTCCTGGGTAAAGCTGTTTTGCTACGAACCGTCGAGGTCTTTTGTGCAGCGCCTAGTATTGATGAGGTTTTCGTCGTCTGCCCCAAAGAGCGTTTTGCTGATTTGTTAGAAAAAGATTTTCCGAAACCCGTTCATCAAGTGGAAGGCGGCACAGATCGACAAGACTCCGTAGAAAACGGCTTGCATGCATTGCCACAGGGAACAACCATCGTCGCTGTTCACGATGGCGCGCGGCCAATGCTCAGCGTCGATGCAATTGAAGAATGCATTCAATCGGCTCGACAAAACGGTGCTAGCACTTTGGCGCGACGTGTAACTGAAACATTAAAAAGATCCGATTCTGAAGGCTTTGTGCGCAGTGGAGTAGATCGTGATAATCTTTGGTTCATGGAGACACCGCAATGCTTTGAGGTGAACATTTTGCAGCGCGCATATATGCAAGTTCGTGAGAGAAATCAGCAAGTCACGGATGAGGTATCAGCAGTGGAGCTACTCGGTATTTCTACTCACATCGTCGAATCACGCAAGCCGAACATCAAAATCACGCTCCCTAGTGATTTGGATATGGCAGCGTATTTTCTCAATCAAGAAAACACTACGCTCTGATCCAACCTCATGCATCAACCTTATCATTGGCAACATCTCGCCAACGGCATGCGCCTCGCCACTGCCAGCATGCCCTATTCCGAGTGCGCAACTTTTGCCATCTACATCCCAGCTGGCTCGCGACACGATCCACCCAAGCAAGCGGGTTTGGCGCATTTCATGGAGCACATGGCATTCAAGGGCACAGCGAGAAGGTCAGCTCGTGAATTGACGATGCAACTGGAAAGCTCAGGAGCACAGGCGAACGCCTCGACTTCAGAGGATCACATCATTTACGATGCGCGCGGCGATGCCTCATCGTTACCGCTCCTTGCCGACATTCTCAGCGACATGGTATGGCACTCATCGTTGCCTCCACGTGAGATCGCACTTGAGCGTGATGTCATTCATGAGGAAATCACCATGTATGAAGAATCTCCCGGAGATCACATCAGCGATCTTATTTCTCAAGCACTGTGGGCTCCTGATCCGTTAGGTTTGCCGATCACTGGGACGCATAAGTCGCTCGATGCCATTACCCGCAATCATCTTTTTTCCTTCAGTCAAAAACATCACTTTCGCTCCGATATCGTGATCGCAGCTGCTGGCCCATATAGTCCTGCGGAATTCGCACAAATCATCGCACCCTACCTTCCGCAGGAAACTACAAAACCTCCAGCGAAAGCTAAACCATTTGTTTTGGGAAAAGCCACAAACTCGAACATCGTGCAACATCGCGAGACCGAGCAATTGCAACTTGCCATCGCCTATCACACAGCTGGTCGTCATAATCAAACCCGGCATGCCTTACGTTTGCTCTCAATCATCCTCGGTGAATCCACCAGCTCTCGATTGTTTCAGCGCTTGCGCGAGGAACAAGGATTTTGCTACCAGATCTCCTGTGATCTCGCCTTATTTGAAGATACAGGGTGCCTTGAAATCAGCGCCGGATTAGACCCCGAGTGCCGAGAGCAAGCGATACTGGCCATCAATGCAGAACTCGAGCAGCTCATCAAAGCAGGCCCTGATGAGGAAGAACTAGCCCGCGCCAAAAAGGTTGCGATCACAGCTAACAAGCTCGCCTTGGAATCCACAGGAGCCCACATGGCTTGGGCCGCAGAAGGCCTGATGTTTGATGAGGAAATTGTCAGCCCCCAAGTATCACGCGAGCGCTTACTTCCCGTAACAGCGGATGATGTGCGTCGCGTTGCTGCTCAGATTTTTATCCCTAGCAACCGAGCCACAGCTGAAATTCGCTCGCTATGAACTCGCTCAGCGATCTAGTTTACTTCGGTAAATCCTTCACCCAACCAGTTTCAACGATGGAGTCGATTAATACCTGTGATTCTTGGCTGCCCTCATTTTGATGGCGGACCCGCAAGATCATCGGGCGTGATCTTTCATCAGAAGCAAGCCGCAGCTGATTATCCAACTCGGAACCACGCTTCACATAGCCATGGAGCAAGGTCGATCCATCAATCGCGACCAAACGATATGACTGCCATTCTTTTTCCGCTTCTGTTGGGAAATCAAAATTATAATATGTCTCAGATTCTACTATCGCTCGAATCTCTACTGGCGTCGTAGAGCTATTCTCTAAAATACTTTCAAAGCTCATCTCGCACCATCCCACCCAAGATTCCCAATCGACACGAAATTCTTTTTCATCACGAATTAGATAAATTTGATGTTGATCATAATCAGCCGTTACGACAGTAGCTGAAAAAGAACTGCTCTCAGCGTTGAGCTCAATAGTGGATTGATCGATTGAGGAAAAGCCAAGAGTTGTGAATGGGTCTTCTTTGTAATACGCGGCCATTTTTTCTCTGAGACCGGGCGTATCGCGCGACCAGCGCATCATTTCGTCAGAGCTTTTCGCCATCAGAAACGACATGACAATTGACTCAATTTGCTGAATATCCTGCAAAGACTTATGCTGCGCGCGCGCCTTTTCTACGTCAACTGGAGTAATCACTTCTTGCATGGGCGGACTAGCAACTGCTGGTAAAACAAACACTTCTTGTGGCTTTTGTTCGCGCAAATTCGATACCACAATCCACACGAATGCCATAAGCACTGCACCAACGATAGGTCCAAGCCACCAAGGCATCCGCAACATGATAGCCTTTCTTTCTTGATGCGAAGGGCGCCGTTGCCAAGCATCCTCAGCTTCTTCACTGCGCTGCTTGATCTTGCGTTTTTTCCATTCGCCTGTGGGATTGGCTTTTTCAATCGAAGTCTTTTGAGCACTTTCCACGTTAGACTTGGCATCTCCATTCAACGCGGAAGATTTTTGAGCATCGATCAAAGCAACTTCATCCACTTCATGAGTAGTGGGATTCTCTAACACAACTACAGCGGATTGGCCGAGTGATTCATTCAGGGGATCTTCCACCGGGTTTAGGGCATCCTGAGCAGTAGGCATGCGCAACATTCGATCGCAACGCGGACATACGATTCCCTTGCCAGTGTAATCAGCTGGCACACGGAAAATGGCCCGACAATCATTACAGACAAACGCATTCCAGCGACGAGTATCAGTTACTTGCCCCTTCAGAGGTCGTTGAGATTTTTTAGCAGACATGGAGAGTATTATTCTACTTCGATTTCCAATTTACCAGGCTGAGACATGGGCAACTGCGCTTCCTCATCTCCAAGATCAATGGCATCGTAGGTGCTTTGCATGCTTCGGAAAAAGGCTCCTTCTTCGGCTTCATGATCATCACGATTTTTTCCAGATGCAATTTCGGAAAGATATGGGTCATTGCCTAACAAAAGAGGCTCTTTGGCGCGTACAGGCACAGCGTCTAGGGTAGCCAGAGCGTTGTCATCATTCGATTGATGATTGTCAATCGTTGGCATGCCTCCCGAGTGTATGGGGCATGTAGGAATGCGCTCGGTACCACTGCGGAAAAATTCCTTAACCCTTGCATCGCGGAGTTTAGGCAACCCCGTCGTTGGATCGTCCACAGTTTCATAACAATACTGACTCGCACGCTGGCCACTGACCCGGCAGACATCAACCTCCACAATCGACGCTGGACGAGCAATCTCGCCGTGCAACAGTTCATCGGGTAACGTGTTCATTACCGCTTTCCATACAGGCATCGCCACATCCTTGCCAAATGCTCCTTCATAGAGTGATTTTGCCGATCCCTGCAAAAATCCGCACCACACTCCACACCCGATACGTTGCGTGTAGCCAAGGCTCCAGCAGCCTGAAAAATCATGCATCGTCCCAGTCTTAACGACTCCCGAGAATGCAGGTTTCATATCGCCCATGCTATCACTCAGATTTCCATTAGTTGTGACTCCTTGCAGCATGTTGTGCACTTGGTAAGCTGTGGCCTCCTCAAGTGCCTGCCCACGCTTCGGCTCTTGTGCCACCCGCTGCATCACGGCGTGGCCTGTACCGTCTTCGATTCGATCAACATACACTGTGCTCTGCGCACCGGTTTCACCTCCACGCGCAAAGCTACTCATAGCTGCAACGGCTTCAAGCATCGATGCAGACTCCCAACCTACCAACATACGAGGTAATTTCTCTTCATCAGGAATTTGGAAGCCAAAACGCCGAGCGCTTTCCGCGACTTTGTCCAGTCCAGCTTTCGAGCCAAATCGGATCATTGCTGCAATCTTGGACTTTTCCAGTGCTTTGCGCACGGGGATCTCGCCTTCGAAAAAAGGCTTTGGATTCTCTGCCCCCCACTCACCCAGAATGCCCTCGCGGCCACCTACCATGATCATTCGATTGTCCATTTGTTGGTCCTCGACCAATGTGGCAGGTGTCAGCCCATTGGAAAATCCTGCCGCTACCAAAAAGGGGAAAAATGCCGTACCTAACGGTTTTTTCCCCTCGGCGATGAAATCATACTGCGAGTGAGAATAATCGCGCCCACCGACATAAGCAAGCACCTCACCTGTTTCATGATCCATCATCAATACAGCACCTTGTAGATAGGATGGAGGCAGGTTAGATTTTTTATAGTCGGAGTATTTTGCGTGCACATAGCCGGGCCGCGATTCAATGGCATTCAGGGTCGATTGAAGCGCAGCTAATGCCGCATCTTGTGCCTCCTTCAAAATCGTCGTGCGGATCGTAAACCCACCTTTCGCAAACGCATCCTCACCTATTGCATTACGCGCCTCTTCGGCTATGAGTTCATAGACGTGGCTCGTGCCGCGCTGTAATGGACGCGGGTTTAACTTCACCGGCATTGATTGATAACTCTCCAATTCAATATTGGTAATTATGCCCTCCTCTTTCATTCGCCACAAAACATGATCACGACCTTTTTTGTTAGCCTCTAGATTGTTCATCGGACTCAATTCAAAAGGATTACGAAGCACCGTAACAATCGACGCACATTCACACACAGTGAGATCTTTCGGCTCTTTGCCAAAGTATCCCAGCGCAGCTGAACGCAAGCCATAGTAACCACTACCGAGAAATGATCGATTGACAAAAAATCCGAGAATTTCATCCTTGCGATATCTCCTTTCAATGCGCTGCGCGAGAAACATCTCAACCATTTTGCGCTGGAAGCCTGATTCCTTACGGCGCTTGGCCTCCGCTTTTAAGCTATATGCATCTCGTGCTAACTGCTGCGTAAGTGTGCTAGCGCCCTGAGTGATTTCTCCTCGATTGGTAAGCAGCTTCTGCGCTGCGCGCGCGACACCAATATAGTCAACTCCATCGTGAGTATCAAATCTACTATCCTCTCCCGCTTTGAGAGCATTGATGAAATTTTGTGGAATCTCCTGAAATGCCATCATGCTCCGATTTTCGACAAAAATCCGCCCAATCTCGCGCCCATTGCGATCAAGGATAATACTCGGCACCTCAATGTCATTAATGCGTTCGAGATCATACGTCATCGCACGTTCCCGATAAGGCTTGCTATAAGCATTCCAGGCAATAAATGCAACAATACACATCAACAACGAAAGCCCAAAAAGACCGGCCCAAAACCCTTTTCGCTTGTAGAATCGGGGTTTTCGTCGCTTGCTTCTCCAACTGCTGCTGCTTGCTGCCATGTGTCGACCCATGAACTATCCTAAAATTGCTCAAAACGCAACCTTCGGCTTAAGGAAAATCATCCATGAGCTCGCACCGCTTTCGTTCGATAAATACATGGATCTTTGCCTCTACCACCCAGAATTCGGCTACTACGCACAGGAACCTTCCCAAGTCGGAAAAGACGGTGACTTTTTTACCAGCGTGAGCTGTGGTCCCTTGTTCGGACAAATCATCGCCGATGTTATCGCTCGATGGTGGGAAAACAGTCAGATCTCAGGCCCATGGCGCATCATCGAGATCGGCCCTAACAGCGCAGCTTTAGCCATCGATGTGTTAGATACCCTCGCACGCGATCATCCTAACGCGTGGCATGAGTTAGAATTTTGCACCATCGACCCCCTTCCCTTGCCTCGCGCTTTTCAAGAGAAAATGCTCGCATCTTACGGACCAAAAGTTCGCTGTCTCGAAAACGTAGCCTCGCTTGCAGCGCTGCCAACCTTCGTTTACGCCAATGAAGTACTCGATGCATTTCCATGTCGCCTCATCGAAAAAACGGCAGACGACTGGAAAGAAGTCACCATTCACTCAGTAGCGCAGGATGCTACCTTAGAAGAGAATCTAACAGATCTCTTTGCGACTATTCCATCCATTTTGCGAAACGAATATCCACTTGGCTACCGCACCGAGATCCGCGATTCCACTCTCTTGTTCTGGCAAAACCTTCGATCATGCATCAGCTTCGGAGAATTACTGTGGTTCGACTACGGCTTTGCAGAGCCCGAATACTATGCCGCCGAGCGCACGCGTGGCACCTTGCGCGTCTACCAACAACACCAAGCATCCGAAAATCCGTTAGATAAACTAGGCCTATGCGACATCACAGCGCACGTCAATTTCACGGCCGTAGCGCGTGAAGCAATTGCAACTGGATGCACACTCAAAGGCTTTGAGCCCCAAGAGTTTTTCCTCACCAAAAATGCTACGGATCGACTAACCAGGGGCGATCTCGATGCCAAGACACTCCGCAATTTCCAAACACTCACGCACCCAGCCCAGCTCGGTGGAAAATTCCACGCATTGCATTTCTCCATTGGCGATTCAGTGGAACATAACTCAACCGCGATGCGCCGACTCGATCTTGAATCTTAACAAACTCTTTACAATTTTCTTCTTCCTTCACATCAGATCTTAACAAAGCTGTGCGCATTATTTGCTTGGACATAAGATAACCGTCCGAACAAAACATCATGAAAAGCACAACTCTGATCCTCGCCCTCATCACCCTCGGATCTAACGCATGGGCCCAAGACAATGCACCTGCCGGTGATCAAGCGCCCCCCCCTGTCCGCTTGCCCATTCTTTTCGCCACGCTCGATGCTGATGAAGATGGAGAAATCTCCGCCGCAGAAATGGCAGCAGCCGCCGAGGCCCTAATCGAGATCGATGCCAATGGTGACGGCAAGATCACTCCAGAAGAAGCGCTCCCACCGAAAAAAGAGCTCAATCCTTTCGCTCCAAAACCAATGCGCCGTCCACCACCAGTCGTTGAATCGCTCGACGTAGATCAAGACGGAAAACTTTCCGCAGACGAATTGGAAAAAGCTACCGAATCCTTACTCCTGCTCGATGCCAATGGAGACGGCGAACTCACTGCTGACGAGATGTCCCCGCCTCCACCTGCTGATGGCCGTGATCAACCAGGTCCACCGCCTCCACACGGTAAAGGCAAGCATCAAGGCCCGCCTCCCGGAGAACCGCAACATTCTCAATCACGCTAAGCCCCTGATAATCGAAGAGAAAATAATTTCCCCATGAACCCAGCAGCCCTCGCCGCAAGGCGGGGGCTGTATCTTTCGTGTAGATAAGCACTCGACAATCATGGCACTATTACACGGATTCACCAGAAATTCTAAGCAATGCTTTTTGAACAGCGCATTGCCTCATCAATAAGTCACCCCTCTTACACTTGCTCTACTTTTCAGGGCAAAATCACCGACCGAGCTTTCGTTTGCAATTTCTTCTCTGCAAGCTAGGATATTGCCGATGCAGTTGCTCATAGCGGGAAATGGATATCTTGGTACCGAAGTCGGAAATCGTGCGCTGGCGCAAGGCTGGCAGATCAATCGTTGCTCCCTTAGTGGACACGATCAAACCTACGCTTGTGACCTCGGGGATCCCGATTCTGTTCGCTTACTGGCAACATTAATTCCCCCGCCCGATGCCATCGTTCACTGCGCCAGTAGCGGCAAAGGAGGCTCTCCAGCATACCAACACGTGTATTATCAAGGCGTCAAAAATCTTCAGCAAGCATTTCCTCACAGCCTAATTCTTTTCACCTCCAGTTCCTCGGTCTACGGTCAGACAGATGGCTCTGTCGTCACCGAAACATCTTCAGCCGAACCCGATCGCGAAACCGGAAAAATCCTGCTCGCTACCGAAGAACTGACCACTTCCCATGGTGGCATCGTCTGTCGCCTATCAGGCATTTACGGGCCTACACGCTCTGTCATTTTGCGGAAATTTCTCCAAGGCGATGCCATCATCGAAGAAGACGGTCGGCGCTATCTCAATCAAATTCATCGCGATGATGCCGCGCGTGCGATTCTTCATTTGCTAGGCCTCTCCCTAACAAAAAATTATTCCCATTCGATCTGTGGTGAAATTTTCAACACCTCGGATTCCCAATCCCTCTCGCAGTTGGCAACCTACCAAGGTCTCGCAAATTTTTTCCAACGCCCCTTGCCGCCTAGCGGTCCGCGCGATCTTGATCGCAAGCGCGGGTGGACGCACAAGCAGGTTTCTAACGAAAAACTGCGCACCACAGGATGGCAGCCTGATTACCCAAGTTTTCTCACAGCTGTTCCCCACATTGCAGCATCCGTTCTCTGAATCCTATGAAATCCCTCATCATCTCACTCCTCATCATTTGCACTCTCCATGCCGCCCCCCTGCCCTTTCTGAGGGCTGACAACAACCAACTCGTCGATGACAAAAATCAGCCTGTCCTGCTCCGCGGCGTCAATCTCGGATCATGGTTGATCTTTGAGCCATGGATGAGCCCCATGGATGCCTCGGGCCTCAAAGATGACTACAGCGCACGCGAAGTCCTCGAAAAACGCTTCGGTTTCGCCAAGGCCGAAGAGCTCATTGGCGTCTATCAAGATCATTACATCACCAGCGCAGACCTCGATCACATCCGCGCCGCTGGTCTCAATTGCATCCGCTTGCCGTTCTGGTATCGAAATTTGCAAAAAGAAGACGGCACTTGGCTCGAAGATGGTTTCAAGCGCATCGATTGGTGCATCACCGAGGCAGGAAAACGTGGCATTTACACCATTCTCGATCTCCATGGAGCCCCCGGTGGGCAATCACCCGGCGAAAGTACGGGCCGCATTCGCAAGCCCGAACACAATAGCATGCAGGCCGATTTTTGGACCAATGAAGCCCAACTCCAACGCACAGAGGAAATCTGGAAACGCGTAGCCAGTCGCTACAAAGGTCGCTCAGAAGTTGTAGCCCTTGATCTTCTCAACGAACCATTCGGCGCACCATCGCGGTCCCGCTTGCATGAAGTCTATGATCGACTCTACAAAGCCGTGCGCGCCATCGATCCGAAGGTCATCATCAGTCTCGAAACCTGTTGGAGCGGCAACGAAAACAGCGTCGGCTATGGCTGGGGATGGAATGTATTACCCGATCCACGAGAAAAAAATTGGACACAAGTGCTCTATCAATTGCACAACTATGAATGGGATTGGAAAAGTGCCGAAAAACAAATTTCCAGCACCGACCGACAAATCAAAGACTGGCAAAATCATCAGCATTGGAAAGTCCCCGCTCTGATGGGCGAGTTCAACTGCATGGGCCATGAGGTCGCGTGGAAGCATACCATTTCCGCATTTGAAAAACACGGCATCAGCTGGACGATGTGGAGCTACAAAGCAACACACGGCAGCGGTGACGACAGTTGGGGCCTTTACAACATGATCAAGCCTGCTCCACCCAAGCCCGATCTCCAGAAAGACGATGCCGAGACCATCGCCGCCAAGTGGAAGGCCTGGAGCACCGAAAAAGCCTTTGCCCCTAACCCCATGCTTCATCGAGTCTTTCAACAAACCATACCTCAACCATGAAAATCGCTACAGTCATGAGCACCCTCATCGCGGCATCAAGCCTATCATTTTCTGCAGAATCTCCCGTGCGCGTGCTCGTTTGGGATGAACGACAAGAGGAGCAGAAGCAGGCCTATCACGGAAAATACCTTGGCGATACCATAGCAGCACATTTGCAACAACAAGAAGGCATTACCGTGCAATCGCTCGGATTAAATTCTCCTGAGCAGGGATTATCCAGCGCTACACTCGAACAAACAGACGTGCTGATTTACTGGTCGCACACGAAAAATGCCGATCTCGACAACGCCCGCGCCGATGAGATCGTGCGTCGCGTCAAAGAAGGTCGACTCTCTCTCGTGGTGCTGCACTCCGCCCATTGGTCCAAACCATTCGTCAAGCTGATGCAGGCACGCGCGATCGACGATGCAAAAAAACAGTTAGTCCCCGGCAAAGAGTTTGCACTGCGCTACGAGAACCCCATCGGCACTGTGCCGAAAATCAACGACCCTCTGACCCCACGCCTCACGGGATCTGCTGAAAATCTCACACTGGAACTGCCGCTCTGTGTATTTCCCGCTTGGCGCGCCGATGGCGCAGCTTCGGAGATGATCACACGAAATCCTCAGCATCCGTTGGCAAAAGGAATCCCTGCCAAATGGAAAATTGCGAAGACGGAAATGTATGCCGAGCCCTTTCATGTTCCGCAGCCCGATGAGGTAATTTTTGAAGAACACTGGGCCAAAGGCGAGCATTTCCGCAGCGGCTGCTTGTGGAATATTGGTAAAGGGCGCGTTTTCTACTTCCGCCCCGGACACGAAACATATCCCATTTTCCAGCAAGCGGAACCATTGCAAGTGCTCGAAAATGCAGCTCGATGGCTTGGCAAACCGTGATTATTTCAGACATCTAAAATAAAAAACAACAAATCATACGATTTTTGCTTGACCAATCCCATTTTTCCCGCTTTTCTTCGCGCCCCGCAACAGCAAATTTTATTTAGCCATGTCACGCATTTGTAGTATCAGAGGTTCTCATGTCCGCAGTGGTGGACGTATCCATCGTTCCGGTCTCGCCAAGAAAAAAGGCGGTATCGGTCGTCACGTCACCAAGGTTGTTAAACGCAAAGTTTCACCAAACCTTCAGGACAAGCGCATCTGGGTGCCCGAGTTCGGTCACTACGTCAAAATGCGTCTCTCCTGCAAAGCGATCAAGACTATCACCAAAAATGGAGCCTTGAATACGCTGATCAAAGCGGGCTTGATCTAAGCATTCTGCGTTGCTTATACGCGAACAAAAAAACCTAGGGTCCTCCCTAGGTTTTTTGCATTTCCTTCGATCTTATGAATCAACCGCTCAAAACAAATTGGATTTGATCTTGCTAGATGAACTATCCTTTTGCACGGAAGAATAGCCATTTTCCGCGTGGTCAAAATTCTTAGTTTTGTCAACTTACTTCACATTTCTTAATTGCTTCTCAGAATCAGACAGAGAAAATTTTTTCGGCCTAAATCATTGATAATTATGAAGCTGCGAGCTCACGCAAAAATTCTTCACAAGAATTCTTTCGACATCTGGTGAGCCGACTAGGTATGTGTTTGCACGTAACCGTTAGATG